>NZ_JAIQXU010000014.1 GCF_020166395.1 Deinococcus betulae
GTGGGGGCGGGTGGCAGGAATGCTTGGGTGTGCTTGACTGAAGCGGTTGGGGAGGACGAAATCCTCGGCGTCTTGCCCGTGCTCCCTGCGTCAGTTGGGGACAGATCAAGGGGGCGTTCGGCGCATTCGCCGTCCCACCCAATTGCTTTGGTGCGCTTAAGCGTGACCGACTGAATCAGGGATCAATAGGTGAAAACTCGGCTATCCGGTTTCTTGCTACCGCGATGCCGAGGTCAGGTTGCCAAAACCGGGCGAGGCATCAAATGTATGGATCGTCTATTTTGAGCTCGCGTGCCTCGTTCAAATCAAATGTGAACGCCCTAACAAGAAATTGCTTATTTATTGACGTGCTACGTACGATTACGTCAGGCAACTTCGTCCGGTTGATCTCAATCTCCACATGCCAAACAGAGTTATTCCTCAGTTCGGCAACGTCTTTAGACGTTAGGGGTAAATCATCGGGCAGGGCATCATCACAATGGATGAACCACCCAAGTTGTTGCATATCCGTCGTCTCAAGAAGGGCGAGGCGGTAACCCCTCCACCATGCGACAGCATAGTCTCTCCCTTCAGCTTTCGGAGATGAGAGTAGTCCTGAACTCAGGATGCGATCGTAAGGAATAATCTGTTGAATAAGCAGAGCAGAGCCATACCGTTTGCCACATAGCATGCTTGGATTTTTAGCGCGTTCCTTACTTTCAGCTAATCTTTTCAAGTAAGCTGCCGCATCACTCGTAAAGTGAATACTTTGCGCTCCATCCGCGACTAACATACTCCCGACCTCACAAGCAACTCCCCGATTGGGAGACCCAATGCTTAATCCTATTCATTTTGATGGGAATGAAGATGATCTGTAAAACGTGATACTTGATGATACAAAGTTTATAGTGACTTTTTGCCAATCAACCCTTATTTCGCTCTGTCCTTTAGCATATATATCAAGAGTTTTTGCATTTTTAGGAACTAATATAGCATAATTACTATTTTTATAAAAAAGTGGCCTTAGTGGGCCATTATCTATTTTCGCCGCAAGTGTGAGGGGTGGCATGACGGAATTACCTTTATCGAAACCAAGCTGATATTTGCTTGGATCAAAAAATATATTCGTTGAGCGATTTTCAAAACCGTAAAATCTATTTTCCAGAAAAATCCTCCCAGTATTGATGTAGCCCTCTCTAAAAATATTTGAGAAGCTACTTAAACTTTTTGATTCAATTGTCAATGTCCTTGCACTGAAATCCGGTTTAAAAACATAGCCGCAGAATGATATGGGGGATTTAACAGCGTCAAAAAACTCTAAGTTTACCGTTCTCGGTTCATCTGGAAAGACGGCCTGCGACTGGTATGTCGCTCGGCTCATGCTGGCCAGCATGAGCCCCTTGCAATTGGCCGGAGTGGCTGCATGCGCGAAGGAGAAGACAAAAAATACGATTGGGACGAAATTTTTCATATCTGAGAAGCCTCCTATAGAGCCTTTCTAGACTAACATGGCTTTAATCAACATGGCTTTAACTGCATGGCCTGAACCTAACAGCATCTCCACGCTGGGTTGGTGGCAAAAACGGACAAGGGGCCCACCCCCTCAAGGCTGACTTTTGGTCGCCGACTACGTGAAGAACGGCAAAAACGGGGGATGACGCTGGAGGACTTGGCTGAAGCTTCGGGGATCACATGGTCTTACATCGCGCAAGTCGAGGTCGGCAGGCGCAATATCAGTGTGGACAACATGCATTTTCTGGCGACGGGTGTCGGCTTGCCTCTCAAGGATTTGTTGTAGAGCGCACGGCTGAAGTAGCGGGTATGCAGGCGAAAGATCGCCCGAGCTCTCTGTGGATTAAGTTTTCAGACCTTGAAAAAGATGATCTATAGCTGTATTCAATCCCCTCTTATCCGCCGATAGAGTGTGTGATGCTACCTCCCTCATCGGTGTTAGCTCTGGTCATAGTCGATATGACAAATTTATTCGGGGGAGGCGTCTTAGAAACGTCTACTCACAGCCGGTTAGCGCGAGCTGGTCATTTTCGCAGGTAACACGCGCGGGTTGTCGGTAAGCTACGTGCCAGGAGGGTGCTCATGACCTTTAACCCCAAGAAACCTGCGCCTGGTACCGCGCCGGCGGTGGCACCATTCCTAAGGAACCGTCAGCAGGACGCGAATCATCTGGCGCAGCCCGCCGAAGCGCTCGTCACTCCGGTGCCCTTTGGGTTGAGCAACTCCCGATCTGCTTCCGCTCCACTCCAACGTGCCCAGGTGGCACCAGTGTGGACTGCAGCCTCGCTGCTTGCGGCCGATCAGACCAGCATTCAGCGGGCGGCAGCGGCGGTGCAGGCTGGCGAGACCGCGGTTCGAGTCTCAGCCGATACCCTGGCCGCCCGTGGCCTGTGCCCCTCACCGGCCAGCAGCTTGCAGCGGCACCGGCCAGCTGATCCACCTGTACGGCCAGCTCTCTCCCCACTGCAGCGGCAAGCCCTGACCGACACTGGCCGGCAGACTGTCACCGCTGCATTGACACGCGACGCCCGATACATCCCTGGTGCGGTTCGGGCTGAGCTGGCGGTGGACGCGCTCCAGCGCGCGGTTGCGCAGGGGGCAGATGGGGCCGCTCTGCACACACATATTGTCTCCCTCGCCATGGCATCTGTGGAGCAGCAGACTGTTCAGCGTGCACTCCAGCTGCAACGGCAGCGGGAAGCCAGTGCGGCCATGCACCGTGAAGACTACACACTACAGGTGGTCCATCAAGGGCTTCAGCGTCAGTTGGCTGAAGCCCAGGCGCAACACGCCGAGGCCACGCTCGGGACGGTCACCGAACGGGTTCGGGCCCGGCAGGGCGGTGGGGAGCTGTTACCTGCCAGCGTGCAGCGTCATCTGGAAGTGGGCCTCAATGCCGATCTCAGTCGCGTGCGTATCCATACCGACGGCGAGGCAGCCAAGCTGGCAGCCAGTGTGCAGGCCGAAGCTTTCACCACGGGTCAAGACATCTACTTCGCTGCCAACCGATACGATCCGAACAGCCCGAATGGTCTGAAACTGCTGGCGCACGAGGCGACCCATACGGTCCAACAGGCGCAGGGCAAGGTGCAGCCTGGCCTGGATCCAGACGCGGCCCTCGAGGCACAGGCGCAGCAGATGGGCGAGCGCCTGGCCACCCTGCCAAGCACTAGCGTGCCGTCATCTCGCACGCCAACGGTGGAATCGGCCTTAGCCCGTTCGGCAGTGCAACGCAGCGTCTCACCTGTCTTCCAGCGCAAGACCGCGCCACCGACCGCCGCTGGCGTGGTGGCAGCACTGCGTCAGCCTGGCCCCGCCCAGGCGATCATCGCTTCTGCTCTCAACCAGAACCTGCCAGACGAATTCTGGACGGATGTCATGGCCTCGGGAAGCCAAAAGTATGGCCGTGAGTGGGCCGACGCCGCTCTCAAAAAGCTGCCCGCCCCGATCAAGGCCAAACTGACCCTGGCCCTGCTTGGTGGTGAACAGGAACTCACCTACGCGGCGTTCGTCAATCAGCTGGCCTACCTCGTCTACAGCAATGATCCCAGTCTGAGTGACTCCAAACAGATCCCAGGCAATACGGCCAAGAGTGCGCAGGGCATCCTTCAAGCCGGTGGTTATCAGGCACATCCCACCATCCAGGGATACTGGGGCTTTCAGATGCGGGTCTTCACGCCTATTAAGGGCCATCCCTCACCTGTCTCCAAGAAGACCATCGTGGCCTTCCGAGGCAGTGAGGGGGTCATGCCGAATCCTTTGGCCTATGCACAGGCCAGCCAGGATCCGAAGTTTCCCAAGCAAAACGAAAGCGGTCTGGACACCATGACCGATCTCGCGGCCTACCACACGGGCTATTCACAGTACGAGGTCAATGAGAAGCAGATCATCGGGCCTGTGCTGAAGGCGTACAGCGGCGACTTGGTGGCGACCGGGCACTCACTTGGTGGGGCCCTGGCCCAAATTGCCGTGGTGAAAAACCCGAGCCGCTTCAGCGAGGTCTACACCTTCCAGGGCGCCAACATCAAAAAGAGCGATGTGGAGAAGCTCGCCGCGATGAAGAAGGTCAAAGCCAGACATTACCGGGTCACGGCAGACGCCGTGCCATCTTCCGGCGAAAAGGGCATTCCTGGACAGGTTTACGAGTTTGACCGGAAGGCCGGCACGGCTGGGCTCAGTGTGAATTGGCGCACCGGTCAGACCAAGTTTTCCCCGGACGCCTCGGACGGCCATAACGCGCCCATCCTGCTGGAGGTGTTGCAGGATCTTCAGGGCCAAGGCCTCGCCAAGAACGCGTTGGCCCAAAATCTGGTCAAGAATGGTTCGCAGGATCCCAACGAGCTGGGGGGCTTCAATACCCAGATGCCACTGCTGCGCACTGTCCCTTCGGCCTTGGATACCACGCCTGGCAAAGAGGGGCTGAAACAGGCGGTGACCGGGGTCGCGTTCCTGCCTCAATTTCAGACGACCTACGAAAACAACGTCATCTACAACATTCTGTTGGAGCAGACGCTGCCTCTGCTTCAGCAGATCACGGTGCAGAGTGTCAAGAATGCCGCAGAGCTCGTGCGGCGCCTGACCGCGGTGGGCGCCAAGGTGGAGACCTTCAAGCTGGCGCACACCCCGCAGTCCCTCAAGATGCTGGAGGTGATCTACGCGGGTCCACAGGCGGCTAAACGCGCAGCGGTTGCCGATTACAAGGCCAAGCTCAAGACAAGCCAGAACATGGCCATCAGCCCTTACAATCCACAGGTGCTCAAGGCGATGGAAGCGCAGTATGAGGAATTTGTCCAGCGCAAGCAGCGCTTCATCGAACTCGATATCCCTCAGAAGATTCTGGACGAGAACCTGGACCGATTGACGGACCTGGGCCGCCTCCTTGACCTGTGGTACACCGTGCATCCGAGCGCAGATGCGCTCTTCTCAGCTGCCCGCTCACTGTCCACCACGCCCCGGGCACGCTGATGACCTGCCCACCCGACCTCCAGGACCGGTGCCATGCGTTTATCCCTTACTTTTCTCCTGCTGATGACCATGACTGCCTGCCGACCAGGGGGGACCGTGACTGAGTCCTCCCCAGATGACGCGTTCCAGGCAGTTCAATCGGCCATCAAGGCGGTTCCCGACCTTTTCTGGATGCCCTGTCAGGGCGGGTCGAGTGATTACCGGTACGTCGCCTGTTATCTGGACGACAGCGGGAATCAGACGGAGAGCTTCCGGCGAGTCGTGCAGCAGTTGGAAGACGCTGGTTTCATGTCCACTTCCCAGGGCAACGAGGACACGGCCCTGAGTACTGTCCTGATGAGAACTGTACCGTCAGCCGAACTGAACGTAACGTACAGCGGCTCTACGCTCCGCGTTCTGATGCAACATCCGGAGACAGGCAAGTTCGGGGCGCCGCCCCGAAAGGAGGGCGCCCCGCCTGCGTTTACCACGACGTACGCGCGGCAAGACAATCAGGGGTTCGCCCGGCAGATGCTCTACAACCTCCTCATTCGGGGCGGCATGAGTCTCAGTGCGATTGCAAACGCCATCCAGACCTGTCCCGAAGAGCAACCTAGCCAGCTCTGCGCCCGAACGGGCTGGACCCAGGCGGACTTTGAGCAAGCCATGGTCGACGACTATTTCGCTGGGAACCGCGAGGTTTTCTCCCAGCTCAATGCCCAACCCACATTCACCTACAACGAGGAGCCGCTCGTCGAGCGCAAGGCCATTGAGACGCCAGCTATTTGGGTGCAGAAGAACGGGAATGGCACGTGGACCAGTCGGGATCGGCAACGGTACCCCGGTGTGGAGGTCATCCTCCGATTCAAACCTGAGCAATCTGGGGAACTTCAAATGCAAGTGCTTAGCGTATCTCGTCAGCCTTAATCATCCTCGTAGCTTTACAGCTTGCAGCTACGTCTGTTCTCCAGTCCCAGTCAGTGCTTATCAGGTGCTGCGTGTCGCCACCCAGAGTGAATGCGGCTGATCTCCTGCCACGAAGGGTCTTCGACTGATCAAGGTCCCACCACGCTTTGAGAGTCTGGCCGACGATGACGGGTTATGACTCCTCGCGTAGTTGGGCCTTTTGATTTCGACCCCAACACGCCCAGCCAGCGCACAGTGCGTGAGACTATTCAGCCCCTGAAAAACTGCGAAGGCAACACCCTCTCCGCAAAACTTAGGGACCCTAAGCCCTGTGCGGCTGAAATAACAGCTCCTTCTCGGATAGGCTGACATCATGGCGCAGCCGAGGAAACGTCGTGGCTACCGCTCCATCATGGTTGACGGGCAACACTACACCTGGCGTTTTCAAGCTGGGCAGAATGCAGGTGTGTTGACGGTGCTCAGTCCTGATCAACCGGCAACCCGCTTCACCGTGCATCTTCCTGAATCTCTGGATCCCTGGCTTTCCGAGTCACAGCCTAAAGTGATGCCCGCTGTCACGCCAGCCGTTGTCGCTGCAATTCTCCGAGCGGTGGTTCAAGGTGACTGGTCTATGGACCAGTCGAAAGCAGCCCACAGGATGGAGTGGCGCGATGGGCTTCTTTACCAACGCCTCCTGGATATCCCAGCCACAACGTGATGCAGGCCAAGAGCACAGCCGCAGAGAACGATCAATCTCGCTTCTCAAAGCAAGTCGCGACCGCACGAAAAACGTCTTCAACTGGGCGTAGACTAGACGCTCAGCCCAATACTCGACCTCTGAGGAGGATCATCATGCCGGGGAAGAAGACAGGACAGGCTGCCACGTCCGCCGCTTCGAACATCATAGGGGCTGGCCGAATAGCTGATAGCTCAACATCTGCGGCAGGCAGTATAGCTGATAGCTCAACATCTGCGGCAGGCAGTGCGCTGCCACAGGTCAAATCTGGGAAGAGCACCAGCGAACAAGCCGCTTAGGGTGCCTCTGAGATGCTTCGGAGCAAGACTCAGTCCAAACGTCCAGGAAGGCAGTTGGCAGCCCACTGGCTTGGAAAAAGTAGCAGGCCGTTTCCACCCGAAATCTATTGTGCGTATCAGACGGCTGCCCTTGAAAGAGGACTGTGGACCTGAGCCACGGACGACTTGATGGCTCGGGCCTGCACCTCTTGGCGCTGTTTCCTCAAATCAATGTTTCGGCTCATAGGAACTGCTCGTGCGGAGGACAACGCGTGACTCAAGCTGCCTTGCGACAAGCCGTGATCTATCTCGACAGCCTTCCCGCTGGCGCGCCTCTTGAGCCATACCTGATGAGTTTGACCGCACAGATCGGATGCTCGACTCGTACTCTTCGGCGACATCTTCACCACTACCGTGCGGCCGGCCGCACCTTCCCTGAATGGCGGCGCACGGGCACCCGACACCAGTTGTCATCCGAAGTGGAAACCCTGATTCAGGACACTTTGCTCAGGGCTTATTTTCGTCCTGAACACCCCGATCTCAACGAAGTGGTGCTGGACATTCAAGCGGAATGTCACGCGCAAGGCTGGTCACGTCCGTCGTATGACACAGTCCGGTCCCGGATGCTGGCCCTCCGGACACCAGCACTCATTGCACGGCGTGACAAACGCGAGGAAACCAAACGACTGTTGGCCACGCCAGGGATTGCCGAACGAGGTCAGCATCCCTTTGACCTGGTGGCCATGGATCATTCACCCCTAGATGTCCACCTTGTGCATCCGGTGACGCGCCTGTCCATGGGGAGAGCCACTTTGACCCTTGTGATTTGCACCTGCTCCCGGCTGATCCTAGGCTTTCTGGTCTCTTTTCAGAAGCCCAGCATCATGTCGGTGGCACTCGCCCTCTCACACGCGGTCCTGCCGAAGGAAGCGTGGCTCCGCGCCCGGGGGTTCGATCCTTTCGTCTGGCCCGTGGCTGGTCTGCCTCAGGCGATTCAGGTGGACAACGCCCGGGAATTTCACAGCGCCGCGTTTGAAACAGCCTGTGCCCGCTGGAATATTCAGATCCATTACCGCCGCAAGGGTCGACCCCGTGACGGCAGTTTGATGGAAAACGTGCTGGGGACGATGAACCGGGCCCAGCATAGCTTGCCAGGAACAACGTTCAGCAATCCTAGAGAACGGCAGCGCTACCCCTCAGAGGACAGGGCCGTGATGAGTCTTATAGAGTTTGAAGTGTGGCTGACACACAAGGTGATCAGTTACAACCACCGTTGTGGCCGGTCTGAAGGCTGGGCTCCTGCCCAGCGGCATGCGCTCGGGGACTTCACCTCTCGACCGGTCCACGACCCCGCAACCTTTACGCTGGATTTCCTACCGCAGGAAGAGCGGGTCGTGACCGAGACAGGCATTGAACTGTTTACAGACCAGTACTGGACGGAGGAGCTCAAACTTTTTGCAGGCCAGCGTGTCCTGGTCAAGTATGACCCGCTGAATCTGGGTCATATCTGGGTCTACGACTCGGTGCGGCGGGGGTATCTGGAGGTGCCATACCGCGATGCCACCAAGGCCCCGAAGAGTTACTGGACGTACCTGGCTGAGCGGCGCGAACGAACACGTCAGCGCGACGAGGTCCAGTTGACACGTGTGCTCAGCCACCATAGGCAGGCAAAGGAAGTGGTTAAGGCCGCAAGTCAACACACGCGCCGTGCCAAAAGGCAACAAGGTCACGTCCGTTCCTTCGATCTGGTGTCTCATGCCCAAGGTGCCCCTGCGCCCACCCCTCAGGCTGAGTTGAACTGGCCCAGTGCAGAGACGCCCCTTGAGCCCTGGCCGATTTCATGACGGCACCACTGTTTGGTCAGCCAGCCTACGAGCATCTCAGTCCAGAGACACGAGCCGTCGTAGGAATGAACTCGAAAGTCAGAGAGGACTGGCTTTACCAAATGCCTTTCTTCGCCTATGACGCCATGTGGCCGATCTTCAATGAGGCAATGTTTTTGGCACGCCAACCCCGGCTCCCCAGGCCGCACAACTTGCTGATTGAAGGGCCCACCAACAGTGGAAAGTCTGCGCTTCTGGCACTGATTGCGGCCGCCTTGAAACCAGGCGGTGATCACGCGCTGGATCACCCGGTGCCGGTCATGCTTTATAAATGTGCCAGTGGGGTGAGACGAGACGATCTGGTCGACGGATTCCTGAGAGGCAGTGGCCTGGAGATCCTTCCCCGCCGGCGCCTGCGGGCCGGTGACCTCATCCACTATGCGCCCATCATGCGCCTTCGGGGTCCACGGGTGGTGCTGATTGATGAGGTGCATAATCTATTCAGCCGCGCCGGCAGCAAACACACCGTGACCGATACCATTCCAACGCTGCGCGACCTGTCGATGCAGTGCCAAGTGCCGCTGATCGCCGCCGGCGTGAAAAAGGCGTTGTATGCCATCCAGTCTGATCCACAACTGGAAAATCGCTTCACTGTGATGAGGCTGCCACCGCTTCAATCAGGAGCACCCTTTGTGCGGATGCTGATGGCCTTTGAGCGGTGGCTCCCGTTGCCAGAGCCATCCCAGCTTCGGCAACCTGCGTTTGCGCAGTATCTCTACGACCTCAGCGGCGGTTGGATCGGTGAACTCAAAGATGTTCTGCACCGTGGCTTGAGATATGCAATCCAGCATCAAACGCCCTGCCTCATCGTTGACCTGATGCAGGCGGCTGGCTGCCTGAGTGCGAAGGAACGCCGAGCTGTCGACATCTGATGGATGCATGTCTTAGCCAAGCTGAGGCTGGATGCATCTGCTGCCTCCTTGACAATCTGACTCAATTCTGATGACAGATAGCGTCGTTGCGCGCAGGGGGTAAGGACAAAAGGTTCCGTACTGCTGACCTTCTTAATTTGATATCACACAGTATCAAAATAGGCATCACAGCTGTCAGGATCTAAATACCCTCGACACCGCGTAGAGCATCCTTCCTCTGCTTCTGGTGACCTTGGAATATTTACCCCGTCTAGGACAGGGTTTTCAAGCCTAGTCAGATTGGTTAAGGTGCCCCAGCCTCCATCCGTCCCTGTCTTTGGAGTTCTACTGCCTGCCGGAACAGAGTCGGCAGTTGGAGGCCGTACTTGCACCTGAATACTGAGTGCCACACAGCGACTAAGCGGAATGGTGAAGAACACAACTATTTAACACTAATTGAGATTGTTGTCAAAAGCCCTCCCTGAAAGACCCCTCCTGTACCCCTCAAAACGGCTTGGCGGCCTCTTCCTGGCCTTCCTATGAGCAAGGTTATTTAAAGAGCGTGTCAGACGCAGAAACTCAAGAGCCGATCAACTTGAAAGATCTAGCGCTGACCACCAGCCCACATGCTAGACACAACAGCATCCCGCTCAGGCATAGATCAGCCTGTCTCGCACATCGCGTTGAAGCTGAAGAACGGCAGCCTAAGATTTTGGAAACGGCGGCATCACCGCATCGTAAATCCAGCGCTGCAGCATCAGCGTGACGCTGGGCTTACCGGTCAGTTCCGCAGCCGCGCGAATGAAGTCTGGCGTGCTGACATTTTTGTACGCAAAGCGCTGGTAATAGCCGCGTAGAAAGCGCTGAAAGGCCGCGTCGCCTACGGTAGCCCGTAAGGCGTGCAGCACCAGAGCGCCCCGTTGGTAGACGCGCGGCGCGAAGAGGTCATGACGGAGAGTCACGTACGGTGCAGGCATGCGGGACGCCTGAGCCTTATTCAAGCGTGTCAGCACTCGCTGCTTGAGGCTGGCGGCGTCCCGCGCGACCCACAGGTCTTCAAAGTAGGTGGCAAAGCCTTCACTCAGCCAGATGTCCTGCCAGTTGGCGGGCGTCACGCTGTTGCCAAACCACTGGTGTAGCCGCCGGCACCGCCTCCCAGGGCCTTGCCGGGATAGGTAATGAGTGCCTGCGTCTCCAGCGCGTAGTCGTCCTGCCCCTGGGTATAGATCAGGCCGAAGGTCTCAAAAGGATAGGGTCCAACCTGCTGCTCCATAAATTTAAGCATGGCCGGAAGCTGCTGCCAGTTGGCCTTCTGAAAATTTGCACCGAGCGCGGTCGGTATGCTGACCATCGCCTCTAGCCCCGCACGCAGCGGCAGAGTGACCTGCGTGTAGCGGTCAATGTGGACCGTGGCCAGATACGTCGCCATTGGACTATCCATGTCATAGGTGAAGGTGCGGGTGCCTGGGCCGCTCACAGTACTGGTCAGCTGCCCGTTGGCAACTGCCCGGAGAGTATCAGGCACCGTGACATGGAAGGTGTAGGTGGCCTTGTCCGACGGAACGTCGTTGCAGGGAAACCACGACATCGCACCGTCCGGTTCGTTCAGCACGTAACTGCTGCGGCGGATGGTCTTCCATCCCACCCCATCCGCGACACCATTGACCACACTGTCACCCGGCTCCAAAACTTGCTGCGGGATACCGCCGTAGTGGATGACCACCTGAAAGGCTGCGCCGGCGGGCAGGGCTTCAGGCAGCTGAATACTCAGGCGATCTGGTGACTGAGAGAACGGAACCAGCTGACCGTCCACCAGAACGATAGTGACTGGTAAGGCATGCAGCGCCAGGGTCAGCTCACTGGCGTCTTGCTTAAGCGAGCCGCTGAGTGTGGCGACGCCGTCCAGCAGCTGGGTGGCCGGATCACTGGTGAGGTCCAGGTCATAGTGCTCCACGTCAATGGCCGGATCCCGCAGCGCCGTTTCAAGGGGTAGACGGGCCGTTGCCGGAGTGGCGACAGTGCTGGCCAGGAGTGAAGGGGTGCAGAGGGTCAGCCACAAGGGCAAGACTAGGCGCTTCATACGTGGTCCTGGGCGGCAGAGGCCATAGCGCCGCTGAGCTTGGGCCACTGGCGCTCGACATCTCTCTGCGGAGCCACGCGCGGCCTCACCGCATCATTCAATATGGCCAAGTCGTTCATTCTCGGATTGCTTTCCCGGACACAACCCACCATCGGCCTGAGATGGTCAGTGCTCTGAATGATAGAGGACGGCAGCCCAGCCGTCTGGGCAGAAAATGAAGTCAGAGCAAGCGGAGATGTTTGAGCCATGTTGAAATCCTTGGGTTGGCGAGGCGAGAGGCGCGGAGCAGCGTCTTTCTGCTGTGGCCGCGCACTGAAATGGGGGAGGGGCCGTCTGGTCTATCCCCTAAGGTACGGCAAGTGGGACGCAGACCAGGAGATCATTTCGTGGGTTCTCAAGACAGCAGTTCAGCGGAACATCCCAGGACCGCTGCTGATTGCAGCGCATCTGAAACATTAAATTTCAGTCGTTCCATGTGGCCATGAAACAGCCGTGGGTGCGGCCCAATCACATGGCAACGCAAACCAGGCTTTCTGGTTGCGCTTCTGCAGTAGTGCTTGGGGCTGTCCAGCAGCTGTCCTCTGTTGTGACGCCTCATGATTGCAGTTGGCAAGCAGAGCCGTCAGCACACCTAGTTGCCAAAGGAGAGGCTGCTTTACAGATATGGATGAGGTGGGGCGGTGAGATTCCATTTGAAGGGCAACACCCAGGAACGGGCCGGCCTCACCCAGCAACTTCTGCCCTGCTCAATTGGTGCCGAACTCACGCCAGTATGCTTCCTGCACCAGAGCGTCACCTGAAAGCAAGTCATCTGGCCCGGCTTCCCGTTCGGAGCCTCATGATGAGATGGAATGCCCTCAGCTCACTCTGTGCCCACACCTGCTCCCGAGCTCTTTGGCTCTCCCCTGGGCCACATGCTTGCCGTTTCCAGCCGTTATTTAGGACGGCACCGCATGACCGTAGGCTCGGTGGTGAAGTTCTGCCTGCTCTGTCTGACGGTCTGTCCTACAGGCATCGGAACGGCCTCAGCGCACTCGGGCAAGCCCGCCGCCTTCTCCAGCCTGCCGCGCCCTACAGGACAGTACGGGCTGCCTTTTGCCTCGCCGCCTGGGCCAGACACCTGGTTGCTGGGTCAGTTCTATGGCAACACGGCCTTTGCCTACGAGCAGCGGCGCACCCTGTACGGCAACGGTCAGGGCATGCACTTTGGGCTGGATTTCAGCGCGCCCTGCGGCACCCCCGTCGTGGCGATTACCGATGGGGTCGTCTCGGAGGTGGACGGCCCGCACGGTTCTGCGCCGCACAACCTGGTGATCAACCATCCAGACGGCCTGTCCAGCCTGTACGGGCATCTGCTGAGTAAGCCAGCGGTCAAAGTAGGGCAGCGTGTGCGGCGCGGCGAGGTGGTGGCCCGGTCGGGCGACTCGCAGGGCACGTGCGTGTCTGAGCCGCACCTGCATCTGGAGATCCGCGACCACTCGCATCAGCTGCTCTTTAACCCAGTGGGCTACCTGCGGGCCGACTGGGCTTCTCTGGGGTTGGTCAATCCAGATATGGCCGGCGCGGGTTTTCAGCAGGACCTGCGCCAGCCCAGCGCCTGGCAGACGCCCGAAGATCAACCGAGCGTCCGACTGCACGGCCCGCTGCTGAACAATTTCGCGCAGCCCTGGCCGCCCCTCGCTCCACGTACGCCGGTGAAGAAATGAGGCGGAATCTGTTCTGGCGCTTCACTCTGCTGGCAACCCTCCTGACTTCTCCAGCGCTGGCGGCCACCTACACGGTCAAGGCGGGCGACACCCTCTACAGTTTGGCCCGGTCGATGGGCCTTACGGTGGCGCAGCTTCAGGCACTCAACGGCCTAACCGGGACGAATCTGAAGGTGGGCCAGGTGTTGGCGTTGCCCGGCGTGGGCGTTCCGTCCGTTTCACCCGCGCCCTTATCCGTCCCAACCCCTTCAGAGGTGCCGAATCTAGATCCTGCTGCCGGGCGTGTTTCCCGGTCCGGCTGCTGTCCCCACCCTGTCTGGGCGGCAGATGGAGAATCCCTGCTGTTCTTGGATCGGCCCGCGAGTCGGGAAGTGGGCCTGTACAGCGTCCCAGCCGACGGCACAGAGCCGAGCGGCACATGGCGCCTTCCGCCGACGCTGCTTTCAGAGAGTGGCCTGTATGGGTTGCAGCCCACAGGCGCGGCGACGGCGCGGGCCGTACCGCTCGGCGACCCCTTAGGGGTACCAGTTACGGTGCCCACCAGTGGCCGGGACGCTATGTGGTCGCTGGGTGGCCGCCTGGCCTGGCCGACGTACGGCGCAGGCGACCGGACCGACTGGATTCCCCTCACCGTCTTTGCCGCCGATCCTTTCCGGGGGAAGACCCCGGTTGCTTCCCGCCCGGTGGTCACTGTGTATGGAGGACGGCTGGTGGGCTGGCTGAACGAAGACACGCTGCTGGTGACGGGGCGCCTGGCCCGGAATGATGCCCGGCGCTCGGTGCTGACGGTTGACCTGGCCACAGGCCGAACGCGCGTATTGGCGCAGGGCCAACAGCTGAGCGGTGTGCGGGCCAGTCCGGACGGCACCCAGGTCCTGTTCCAAGTCACGCTGGACACGGCAGGACGCAACGGGTTATTTGTCGTCGCCGTGGCCGGCGGAGCGGCCTGGCCCGTGCCGACCTTCGGCTCTGGCCGCTGGCAAGACAACACGCGGCTGCTCCTCATACCTTACGAGCCTGGCCTGGCCTCACACCGTCTGTTGCGCGTCGACGTGACCACAGGGCAGACGGAAGAACTTCTGTCCCTTGCCGACAAGATCGCGGGCGACGACTGGCAGGTGGCGCCAGATGGCCTGCGCGTGGTCTACCGCAGCGCGCAGGACCAATCGCTGCGCGTCCTGCCTGTTTTGCGCTAACCAGCCAAGCGGAGGTCGCCTTGAAGGTCGCTGTGCACCTGCTCGTCGAGCCGGCGGAGGGTGGCGCGCCCCAGCCGCCTCTCCCCTGTCCTATTGAACTGGTCGTGCGCGAGTTCTCGGGACTGGCCCCTTCAGACCTGCACAGACACCACCCTTGAGACGCTCGACTCGCTGATGCCAGCTGGCGGTCAGCTTTGGCGTATCTGTGCCACACGATTCATTCGAGATGTGTCCGGCGCAGGTCGGCCATCTGCTGCACCTGATCTGCACGGTTGGCCGCCGGGTCGCCCGCGAGATAACGCTCCTCGACCGGGCGATACTGGTAGCTCCACTCGCTGATCGCCATCAGGACCGGGTAGAGAGCGACGCCCTTCTCGGTCAGCCGGTAGATGACCTTCTGGGCATGGTCCGGGTCGGGGGCGGCAGTCACGATGTCCTGTGCCAGCAGCAGTTTCAGGCGGTCAGCCAGGATGTTCGACGAGATGTGTTCCTCGGAGGCCAGCATCTCCCGGAAATGGCGCTTGCCCCCGAACATCAGGTCGCGGACGATGAGCAGCGTCCAGCGGTCGCCAAAAATGTCCAGCCCCAGGCTCACCGGACAGCCCGAGCGAACGGAGTCGTCGCCTTGCTTCTTCACTGGTTGCATTATCGCACCAGTTTAACTAGGCTGCAACCGGTTCGGGAATGCAACCGCTTTTGATTCGGCTCTGCCTGTCCCGGCCAGGAGGCTTACCCATGCCGAACGACCTGCACACCAACGCCGACCCGCTCACCTCTCTGCCGCACGATACCCGGCTCGCGGGCCAGAAGGCCATCGTCACCGGCTCCACGAGCGGCATCGGTGAGGCCATCGCCCATGTCCTGGCCGCCTCGGGCGCCGAGGTCGTGGTCAGTGGCCGCGACGCCGCCCGCGCCCGGCGGGTCGCGGACGCCGTCACCTCGGCCGGGGGCCGGGCCTGGGCCGTGCCCGCCGACCTCTCCGGCTCCTACGCCGAGCTGCGGGCCTTCGCGCAGGCGGCCACGGCAGCTTTCGGCGGCGGGGTGGACATCCTCGTCAACAACGCCGGGGTCTATCCGGTCACGCCGACCGAGCTGCTCCCGGACCACGACCTTGACGCGCTGCTGGCCACGAACATTCGGGCGCCGCACGTGCTCGTCGCGGCGCTCGCACCCGGTATGGCCGCGCGGGGATCGGGCCACATCGTCAACATCGGGTCCTGGATGGGCCGGGTCGGCACCACCAGCGGGGCGATGTACACCGCCTCTAAGGCCGCCCTGGAGCAGATGACCCGCAACTGGGCGGCGGAATACGGCCCGCGCGGCGTCCGGGTCAACACGGTCGCCCCCGGCGCGACCCTGACGCCGGGCAACGCCGACCTCGCCGCCGTCCTCGACGCGATGACCTCCGCGACCGTGTCCGGCCGGCCGGTCCGGCCTATCGACGTCGCCTACGGCGTCCGGTTTCTCGTCTCTTCCGAGGCCGCGTTCGTCCAGGGCAACATTCTGGATGTCGACGGGGGCATGCTCAGCACCAGACTCCGGTTCTAGGGGGGCTGCCGGGGGGGCGCCCGGTCTCTCACCGGCGCGCCCCCCTGGCCCCACTTCCAGGCTTCAGCCCGTGACCGGCGAGCGCTCCTCGGCCACGTCGGTCGTCTGCCCGGCCCCGACCCGGAACAGCGCGTCCGAGCCCTCACGGCGCGGCAGGTCGGCCAGCGTGCGCGGCCAGTCGAAGGACAGCCGCCCGGTGAAGGGCCGCGCGCCCAGCAGCACGTCGGCCAACCCAGCCCCCTCGCTGCCGGGCAGCCACGCGGCGACGAAGGCGTCCCAGCCTTCCAGGTCCGGCGCGACGATCAGGGGGCGGCCCGAGTACAACACCACGGCCACCTGGTCGCAGCGGGCCCGCATCCGCGCGACGAGGGCGCGGTGCTCGTCGGTCAGGGCCAGCGACGAGCGGTCGCCCATGCCCTCGGCGTAGGGTTCCTCGGCCAGTACGACGAGGCCCACAGGAAAGCGTTCCTCGCCCTCGCCGGCCGGGGCATACTCAATCCGGCGCCCGCCGGCCCCGGCCCGCAGCCCCTCCAGCAGCGTGGTGCCGGTCGTCGTCGCGCCCTCGCCGCCCATCCAGGTGATCGTCCAGCCGCCGCATTGCAGGCCCAGGTCGTCGGCGGCCTTTCCGGCCACGAGCAGGCGGGCATCTTCGGGCAGCGGAAACACGCCTCCGTTCTTGAGGAGCACGGCCGACTTGGCGGCGGCCTCGCGGGCCAGGGCGCGGTGGGCGTCCGAGCCGACCTCGGAGAGCAGCGCCGGGTCGGTGTGCGGTTGCCCGAACAGCCCCAGGGCGTGCTTGGTGTTCAGGATGCGGCGCACGGCGTCGTCGATGCGCTCGCCACTGACCTCGCCCGCCTCCACAGCGCGGCGCAGCGAGGCGATGAAGCTCTCGTAGTCGAAGGGCACCATCACCATGTCCACACCCGCGTTGACGGATTCGCGCACGGCCGTGTCGAAATCGGGCGACACCTGCTGCACGCCCTCCCAGTCGGAGACGACGAAGCCCTCGAAGCCCAGCTCACCCTTGAGCACGTCGGTGATGAGATAGCAGTGCGCGTGCATCTTGAGGCCCTGCCAGCTGCTGTAGGAGACCATCACGTTCAGGGCCCCGGCCTCGATAGCGGCGCGGTAGGGCGGCAGGTGTACGGCGCGCAGCGTCTCCTCGTCAATGGTCGAGTCGCCCTGGTCGATCTGCCACGCCCCCTTGTCGAGCAGGGTCACGAAATCCTCGCCCATCTGGGCGATCGCCAGCGTGCGGTCGTGGTCGGGGTCGGTCATGCGGGCGCGCTTGCCGCTGCCCCAGTCGGTCGCCCCGTCGGCGATGAAGTGCTTGACCGAGGGCAGCACGGCGGTGGCTGAGTTCCAGCCCTCGCCCTTGAAGCCCTCCACGAGCGCGGCGGCCAGCCGGCCCACGAGCGCCGGGTCCTGGCCGTAGCCCTCGTAGCTGCGGCCCCAGCGGAAGTCCTGCGGGATGCTCACGGCGGGCGCGAAGGCCCAGCGCACATTCGTGGCGGCGGCCTCCAGCGCGGTCGCGCGGCCGATGCGGCGCAGCAGTTCCGGGTCGTTCGTCGCCCCCAGACCGACGTTATGCGGGAAGATGGTCGCCCCCACCACGTTGTTGTGCCCGTGCACGGCGTCCGAGCCGTAGAGGAGCGGGATCTTCAGGCGCGACTCCTGCGCCTCGGCGATAAAGGCCGTCACCATGTCGCGCCAGCCCCGGGGGCTGTTGGGGTCGGGGTTGCCGCCGCCGCCGCTCAGGACCGAGCCCAGGCCGAGGCGGGCCACGTCGCCGGGCTTCACGCTGTTCTTTTCGGGCTGGGTCATCTGGCCGATCTTTTCGTCCAGGGTCATGCGCGCGAGGAGGTCTTCTACGAAGGGGATGTGCTGGGGCATGGAAACGTCCTTGTACGGAAAAATCCGGATCAGATCTGGGCGTGGGGGGCCGCAGGCCGCTGGGAATGGCCCTGCTGTTCGGGCAGGGTCGGCTGCGCGGCCAGCACCGGGTCGTGGAGGATGCAGCGGGCCTGGTGCCCCGGCCCCACGTCGTACAGACGGGGCAGGCCCTCGCGGCACGCGGCGCGGGCGTGCGGGCAGCGCGGCTCGAAGGGGCAGCCGGGCGGCAGGTGGCCCAGGTCGGGCACCTCGCCGCGCGCCTCCAGCGGGCCGGCCCCGAAGTTGCCCTCGGGCTTGGGCGCGGCGCTCCGCAGCAGCTGCGTGTAGGGCATCTGGGGGGTGCCGATCACCGCCTCGGAAGGGCCGATCTCGACGAGGTGTCCGGCGTACATCACGGCGACGCGGTCACTCATGTAGCGCGCGCCCGCGAGGTCGTGGGTGATGAACAGCATGGACAGGCCCTCCTGGTCGCGCAGGTCGAGCAGCAGGTTCATGATGTCGAGCCGGATGGACACGTCGAGCGCCGAGGTCGGCTCGTCGGCCAGGATCACGCCCGGGCGCGCGGCCAGGGCGCGGGCGATCACCACCCGCTGGCGCTGCCCGCCCGAAAGTTCGTGGGGCCGTTTGGCGGCGTAGTCCGCGCCGGGCGAGAGGCCCACGCGCTCCAGCAGCGCCGCCACCTGCGGCCCCACCTCGCGCCCGCGCGCCAGTCCGTGAATCTGGAGAGGCCGCCCCACGATGTAGCCGACCGTGTGCAGCGGGTTGAGGCTGGCGAAGGGGTCCTGGAAGATCATCTGGACCTGCCGGCGAAACGACTGCAGCGAGCGGCCCGAGAGCCGCGCGGGGACCGGCTGGCCGTTCAGGCGCAGCGCGCCGCGCGTCGGCTCGTGCAGGCGCGAGAGCAGGCGGGCGACGGTGCTCTTGCCGCTGCCGGACTCGCCCACCAGCCCCAGCACCTCGCCGCGCCCGAGGGTGAGGGTCACGTCGTTCACGGCGGTCACGCTGCGGCCGGACCTCCCCACGGTGAACACCTTGGTCAGGCCATCGAGTTCCAGGGCGGGGACGGTCGGCATGGCGTCAGTCGGCGGCATCGGGGTACTCCTGGGGTTTGACGGCGCTGGAGTGCAGGAAACACGCGACGCGGTGGCCCGGCGCGATCTCCACGCTGGCGGGTTTCTGTGTGTCGCATCTGCCGGGCATGCGGCTCGGGCAGCGGTCGAAGAAGGGACAGCCCGGCAGCTCGGCGCTCAGCGGTGGCGGCCGGCCCGGAATGCCGCCCCGGCGCTCGCGCGGGCCGTCCAGCGGCGGGAAGGCGTGCATCAGGCGCTCGGTGTAGGGGTGCAGCGGGCGGGCATAGAGGTCGGCGGCCGGCGCCTCCTCGATGATCTCGCCCGCGTACATGATGGCGATGCGGTCACTCATCTCGACGAGCAGCGACAGGTCGTGCGTGATGAAGATGACCGAGATGCCCAGGCGGCGGCGGGCCGCGTCGATTTCCTGGAGAATCTGGCGCTGCACCACCACGTCGAGCGCCGTGGTCGGCTCGTCCATCACGACGAGTTTGGGTTCGAGGGCCAGCGCGATGGCGATCACCACGCGCTGCTTCATGCCGCCGGAGAGCTGGTGCGGGTAGGCGCCCAGGTAGTCCGGGCGGATGCCCACCAGCTCGAACAGCGCGCGGGCGCGGGCCTCCAGCCGGGCCGGGTCCTTCACGCCGTGCGCCTGCATCGCGTCGTACACCTGTTCGCGCACGCGCAGCACGGGGTTGAGGATGTTCATGCTCGCCTGGAACACCACCGAGTAGTCGCGCCAGCGCACCCAGCGCAGCTCCTCGGGGCTCAGCGACAGCAGGTCCTGGCCCGACAGGCGCGACTCGCCGCCGAAGACCGTGCCCGGGGCTTCGAGCAGCCGCGTCGCCGCGAAGGCCAGGGTGGACTTGCCGCAGCCCGACTCGCCCGCCAGCCCCACGAACTCGCCGGGCGCGATGTCCAGCGACACGTCGCGCACGGCCCGCACGCGCCCGCTGCCCGCGCGGCCGGTGCGCGGCGTGAGGTAGCCGGCATCGAGGTGCGAGACGGCCAGCAGCGGCGCGGCGGTCGGGGCGGGCGTGGCGGCCAGGGCCGGGGCCGTCTTCGCCCGGCCCGCCGGACGCCGGTCCCTGCGGCGGCCCATCCCCGCATTCACGATGCGCGGGTTGGTGATCTCGTCGATGCCGAAGTTGATGAGCGCGAAGGCCGTGCCCAGCAACGCGATCATCAGGCCCGGCGCGGCGATCCACCACCACGCACCCTGGAGGAGCGCGCCGCGCGCCCCGGCCCAGTACAGCATGGTGCCCCAGGTGACCTGCGATACGTCACCCATGCCCAGGTAGGCCAGCCCGGCCTCCGAGAGCACGGCGTAGAGCGCGGTGCCGAAGAAGCTCGCCGCGATGAGGCCCGCGAGGTTGGGCAGCATCTCCGCGAAGATGATGCGCAGCGGGCGCTCGCCCGAGGCGATGGCGGCCGACACGAAGTCGCGCCCGCGCAGCGCCAGCGCCTGCGAGCGCAGCACCCGCGCCCCCCAGGCCCAGCCGGTGAGCGCGATGACGATGATGATGGACCACACGCCGCCGCCCCGCAGGAAGGCGCTGGCGATGATGAGCAGCGGCAACCCCGGCAGCACCAGGAACACGTTGACGAGCACGTTGATGGCCTCGTCGGTCTTGCCCCCGAAGTAGGCCGCCGTGAGCCCCAGCGACGTGCCGATGAAGGTGGCGACGATGCCGGCCGCGAAGCCGATGAGCAGCGTGAGCCGCGCGCCGTACAGCAGTTGCGTCCAGATGTCCTGGCCCAGCGCGGTCGTGCCCAGGAGGTGCCCGGCCTGCGGCGGCAGCCACGTCCCGAAGTCCTGCGAGGTGGGTGAGTAGGGCGTAAGCAGCGGCGCGAAGAGCGCCAGCGCGAACATGAGGAGCAGCAGCGCTGCCCCGGCCGCCGCGCGTGGCGAGCGCCGCAGGAAGGTCAGGAGATTTCTCATCCGGCCTTCCCGTCGCGCACGCGCGGGTCGAGGACGGCGTACAGCGCGTCCACGATGAAGTTGGCGATGAGCACCGCCAGCGCGATGAACAGGAAGATGGCCTGCATGAGCGGGTAGTCCAGGGTGGTCACGGCGTTGTAGAGCTGGAGTCCCAGCCCCGGGTACGAGAACACCGTCTCGGTCAGGATACTGCCGCCCACCACGAAGCCCAGCGCCATGCCGAAGGCCGTGAAGCTCGGCAGCAGGGCGTTACGCAGCACGTAGCGGTTCAGCAGCCGGCCTTCGCTCAGGCCCTTGGCGCGGGCGAAGGCGACGTAGTCCTCGCCCATCACACCCATCACGTTGTTGCGCATGGTGATCAGCCAGCCGCCCGCCGCCGTCACCACGATGGTCAGGGCCGGCAGCGCGGCGTGACGCAGCAGGCTCTTCCACCAGTCGGCGCTGAACTGCGTCAGGAAGGGGTCGAGGCTGCCGCTCAGCGGAAAGGTGCCGGTGCGGAAGGCCAGCAGGTACAGCAGCAGCAGCGCGAACCAGAAGTACGGCATGGAGTTCAGGAACAGGGCGATGGGCGGCAGGGCGTCGGCCACCCGCCCCCCCCGGCGCCACGCGCTGTAGAGCCCCAGGGCGCTGCCGAGCAGGAAGGCCAGGACGGTGCAGACCCCCACCAGCCCGATGGTCCAGGGCGCGGCCTGGGCGACGATGTCCACGACCGGCGTCGGAAACTGCCCGATGGAGCGCCCGAAGTCGCCGCGCAGCATGTGGCCCAGGTAGGTGACGTACTGCGTCAGGAGGTTGCCCTGGTCGTTCAGGCCGTAGGCGACCGTCAGGGCGTCCACCGCCGAGGGGTCGAGCTTGCCCTGGTACTTGGCGAGCATGGCGCCGATGGGGTCGCCGGGCACGAGGCGCGGCAGGACGAAATTGAGCGTCACCGCCGCCCAGAGGGTGAGCAGCAGAAACAGGAATTTGCGCAGCAGGTAGGGCATGGACACCTCGAACAGACTCGGCCGGGAGGCGGGCAAGACCTCCCGGCCTCCCCGGCGGGCTTACTTGGGCTTGACGTTCAGGTACAGCAGGCGGGCGCCCGCCGTGTCGTCGGCCGTCCCCGCGTTGTAGGGGTTCTGGGCAGTCGGGAAGCCGGTGAAGCGCACCGTCGAGTAATTCGAGAACTCCGAGCGGTCCGTCAGCGGCAGCCAGGGCATGTCGGTCATAACCGCCTTAACGATGGTCGCCATGGCCTTTTTCTGAGTGGCCGCGTCGCTGGTGCTCTGGAACTGTGTCAGGGCCGCCGTGACGGCGGGGTTGGTGTAGCGCGAGAGGTTGCTGGGCGCGGTCTTGCCCACCGGCGCGCTGTACTCGGGCCCGAAGCTCTGGTTGAACAGGTAGTAGGGGGTCGGGCCGCCGCCCCAGCCCCAGCTGATGCCCATGTCGAAGGTGCCGGTCTGCAGGCCACCCGCGTAGCTGCTCCAGGCCTGCTGGTCAATCTGGGTGTTCAGGCCGATCTTCTTGAGGTCGCCGCCGATGACCTGCGCCATCGTGATGAAGTCGGTCCAGCCCGCGCCGACCAGAATCTTGAAGGTGGGCAGGGGCTTGCCGTCTTTGCCCAGACGCACGCCCTGAGCATTCTTCTTGTAGCCGGCCTTGGTCAGGGCGGCGTCGGCGGCGGCCATGTCGTACTTCAGGCTGGGGGTGCCGGCCGGGAGCCACTGCGCCTGCTGCCCCGGGATGATGCCGCTGCTGTGCGCGGCCTTGGCGGCCCCGGCGTAGGCCTTCTCGGCCACGTTCGCAGTGTTCACCGCCTGCGAGATAGCGCGCCGGAAGGCTGGGTCGTTGAAGGGCGCCTTGGTGGTGTTGAAGTATAGGTAGTTGTCACCCGTCACCGGCCACCAGAACTGGTTGTTGGGGCCCTTCTTCTGGTAGCCGTTCACGGGGTCGGCCTGCCCGACGTAGCCGTAATCGGCCTCACCCTTAAGCAGTTTGAGAAGCGCGGCGTCGTTGCTGTTCGTCGAGACCCACACCACCGCGTCGATGTAGGGCTGGCCCTTCATCCAGTAGTTGGGGTTTTTCAGCACGCGCAGGGCCTGCTGACTGTAGGCGTCAAAGGTGAAGGGGCCGGTGCCCACTGGCTTGGCGTTCGTCTCGGTGAGAGGCGAGCTGATCTTGCTCCAGATCGCTTCGGGCACGATCATCTGCCCGGCGATGTAGGGGAAGATGGTCGTGTTGGCCTTGGAGAAGGTCAGGATCAGGGTCGTGTCGTTCGTGGCCTTGGCGCTCGCCAGCCCGTTTTTCCAGATGGCCGACGTGTCCAGCGCCGGGTACTGCTTGAGGTAGTTGAAGGTAAAGGCCGCGTCGCGGGCGCTAAAGGCCGAGCCGTCGTGCCACTTCACGCCGGGGCGGGTGCTGACGGTCAGGGTCTTGTTGTCGGCGCTCCAGGTGTACTTGGTGCCTAGGACCGGCGTCACCTTGCCGTTCAGGGTGTTCACGTAGAACAGCGACTCGTAGATGGCGCTGTTGGTCGGCAGCAGGTGCTGGTCGCCCGGCGCAAACGGGTTGAAGTTCTGCGCGCCCCACTGGGTCGGACGCACCACGGTAAAGACGTTCTTGGGCTGCTGCGCGTGGACGGAGACGGTCAGGGCAGCGGCGAGCACGGCGGTCAGGGTGAGGCGCTTCTTCATGGACGGTCCTTTCGGGACCAGAGCGGGTCCCGGCGCACAAGACAGGGTGTGCTGCGTCAACTGGATTGGGGGGTTTAAGTCGCTGCGGCTTCAGCTGGTGGAGATGGAGAGGACTCGCCAAAAAACTGCTCGACCACCAGGCCAGCAGCGCCGCGCGCCCAGGCGTCGTCGCCCCACGGGTCAATCAGGAGTGGGAGAGTCTGGGCGTCAGCGGTATGCAGGTGGGCGTAGAGGGCGGCGCGCATCGGCGCGAACAGCGGCTCGCCTAGGCGCACGCCCTCGCCGCCCACGATGATCAGTTCGGGGTCCAGCCAGTTGGCAGCCTGCGCCAGCGCGCGGCCCAATCGCGTGCCGGCGTCCGTCACCAGGGTCAGAGCGCCAGGGTCCCCGTCCGCCACCAGGGCAGCAAAGTCGACGGCGTTCGGCACATCTGCGCCCGACTCGGCCAGTTGCTGCGCCAGGCTGGGCTCGGCGGCGTAGGCCTCCAGGCAGCCGCGCTTGCCGCACTCGCACACCCGGCCACCCGGTTCCGAGAGCAGATGCCCCAACTCGCCTGCGCCGCCCCGGCCGCCCCGGTACAGTTCGCCTCCCAGCACCAGCCCCGAGCCGATGCCGCGCCCCACCGTGACCACCAGAAAGTCGCGGGCGTGCTTGCCCCGGCCCACCAGCCGCTCGGCGGTGGCGAAGGCGTTCACGTCGTTGTCGGCCCACACCGGCACCCCCAGGGCGTCCGAGATCAGGCCGGTGATGGGCACCTCGGTCCAGTCCAGCCGGTAGGACTTCAGGCAGGTCCCTGTGTGCGGGTCAATGTTGCCCGGCAGACCCAGCCCCACGCCGCCCAGCCGGGCGCGACTCAAGCCCGCTTGTGCCAGTAGCAAGTTGGTGGCTTCCACAGCGGCGGCCGTGACCCGTTGCGGGGTGTGGTCGCTGTACGTCACGGTCAGGTCGCCCAGGACACTCAACGAGAGATCGGTCAGCACCGCTTCCAGATGGGTCTCCATCACCTTGAGTCCCACGGCGAAATGCCCGGCATAGTTCACGTCCAGCGGTACCGCCCGACCCCGGCTGGTGTGCTGGGCCTGCTCAACCAGCAGGGCTTCGGTCAGGAGGTCGGCCGTTACGAAAGAAACGGCGGCGGGACTGAGTTGGGTTCGTTCCGCCAGTTGGGTTCGGCTGAGCGGGCCACAGCGGCGAAGCTCGTTGAGAATCATGGTTCGGTGGATGACCCGCGCGGCTCGCTGGTCCACTTTCTGGGAGCGCATCTCGTCTCCTTTATTTAATTAATTTAATGGGTCTACAGTACCTCCGGCAAAAAGGAGCTGTCAAGCCAGGAAGGTCAGGATCAGGCCGCCATGCTCCTGCATACATTTTCACTGAGCAAATCGGCGCCTTTCTACTTATTCACTCAAGGCAAACTATTGCCATTAGATAACTATTGGCTTAGAGTGAGGGTATGTCTCCCCTCCCTCCCCTCTATTCGCGCCTGCTTGTTGCGACGGGCGGCGCTCCTCATTCGGTGCTGGCGGTTGAGCGGGCCGCGCAACTGGCCGAGCACTACGGCGCGGCCATTCATCTGGTCACAGTGATTCCTCAGGGTCAGGGCGGGCTGGAAAACGTTGCACTGGCCCTGGGTGCCGGCGGCCCCGATACCCGCACCGCTCAGGCAGAGCGGCAGCGCTTTGAAACGCATTTGCAGCAGACCGCCCAGGCGCTGCGGAGCCGTGGCCTGACGGTCCGGGAACACCTGGTCACTGCCCTTAAACCCGCTGACGCCATCCTCACCGTTGCCCACGACGTGCAGGCCGACCTGATTGTTCTGGGGCGGCGCCATACCAGTGCCTGGAGTGCGGCTCTGGCCGGCAGCGTGTCCGATATGGTCAGCCACGCCTCGCCCGTTGACGTTCTGGTGGTGCGCTGAGTGGTCTCGCCAGCGACAGATGCTCCTGCGGCGCTGCCAGAAGATGCGGTCGCGCGCTTTCTGGGGGGCCTCTGGCAACTCAACCGCCGCTTGAAACAGCTGGCCGAACCGGTTCTGGCCGAGGCCGGAGAACTGGACCTGCAGCGGTTCATCCTGCTGCGGGCCGTCGAGCGCGGCGTCGTCTACCCCAAAGACCTGTCCGCGCACCTGGGCATCATTCCGACGCAGCTCAGCCGCCTGCTGGAGTCCCTGGTGGCTCGTGGCTGGCTGGAACGTCAGCTGGACCCGGAAGATTCCCGCCGCATTCGGCTCAGCCTCACGCCGACGGGCGCCGCCCTTACCCAGCAGGCCAGTCAGGCCATTCAGCAGGTCATTTCCGCACATTTGCAGGGCATGGGTGCCGAGCGGCTCTCGGCCTTGCTGGCGGCCATTGACGTGTTGGCCATGACCGATTCTCTGCCTTCGCCCATCACCCCACCTCGCCCGGAGTCCGAATGACCACCTCGACACCTGTGGCCCTCACAGGCCTGAAACTCACGCCCGCTCAGAGGAATCTGAGCCTGATCTCTCTCATCCTGGCTGTGCTGCTGGCCAGCATGAACCAGACCATCGTGTCCACGGCCGGCCCGGCCATTCAAAAAGCCCTGGGCATTGAGAACAGCCTGTATTCCTGGATTACCACCGCCTACCTGCTCGCCAGCACCACCCTGGTTCCCATCTACGGCAAACTCAGCGACCTGTGGGGCCGCAAGGTCATCCTGATCTTCGGCACGGTGCTATTTATTCTGGGGTCCATCGTGTGTGGTCTGGCCGACGGCGTCGGCGGCTTGATTGCCGGGCGCGCCGTGCAGGGGCTGGGCGGCGCTGCACTGATCGGCCTGATGTACGCCGTCATCGCCGATCTTTACCTCCCGGAAGAACGGGGGCGTTACACCGGTATCATCGGCGCCGTGTTCAGCCTCTCGACGGTGCTGGGCGCGGTGGTGGGCGGCTACGTGACCGACCACTTCGGCTGGCACAACGTCTTTTTCATCAGTGTGCCGCTGGGCATCGCGGCGCTGGCCTTCATGCTGTTTATGCCGGCCTTGCGGCAGGAACGTGAGCGGGCGCCCATTGACGTGCCGGGTGTGCTGCTGCTCAGCGTGTTCAGTATTTCGCTGTTGCTGGCGCTCTCGCTGGGCAAAACCACCGTGGCCCCCGGAGAGAGCGGTTTCCTCTGGGGCTCGTGGCAGATTCTGAGTCTGGGCGCGGTGGCCCTCGTGACGTTCCTCGCCTTCCTGGCCACCGAGCGCCGCGCCGCCGATCCCATCATCGACATCCGCATGTTCAAGGACCGCACGTTCTCGGTGGCCATGGCGATCACCTTTCTGCTCGGGGTGGTGTTCTTCGCGGCGACCGTCTTTCTGCCGCTGTTCATGGTGAATGTCATCGGGCTGTCGGCCACCAACGCCGGGCTCACAACCTTTCCGCTGACCATCGGTCTGGTGCTCAGCAGCATCGTGGCGGGCCAAGTGTTCGCGCGCACAGGGCGCATTAAACCCATCATTGTGCTGGGCACGGTCATCCTGCTGATCGGGTTTGCCCTGATGGGCTGGACCCTCAGCCCGCAAAGCACGCAGTTTGAACTGACCTGGAAGATGATCGTGGTGGGGCTGGGGCTGGGGCCTGTGCTGCCGATGCTCACCCTGGCGATTCAGGGCACCGTCCATCCGCGCGATATCGGTTCGGCCACCGGGGCCAGCAACTTCCTGCGTTCTTTGGGCAGCACCATCGGGGTGGCAATTCTGGGCACCCTGTTTGCCAGCACCCTGAAAGACAACATTCAGACCAGCGTGACGGCGGCCACCACCACCCTGCCCGCCGCCGTGCGCAGTCAGTTCAGCCCCGCTGGCGGCGCCAGTGTGGGCAGTCAAGGTTTTGACGCGGCCCAGGTCAAGCGTCAGGTCAACGAGCGTTTCGACACCCAGCGGGACCTGTATACCTCAGCGCTGCGGGACGGAGACCAGGCCGCCATACAGAAGATGCTGGCCGACCCGCAGACGCCCGAGCAAGTGCGCGCGGTGCTAAACCAGGGCGGCTTTCCCGGTGCGATTGACGGGCAGTTTGAAGCCCAGCGGCAACTGCTGCGGCGGGCCATCGTGGGCCGTGAACCGGCGGCCATTGCCGCAGTGGTGCAGAGTCCCCAGACCCCAGCCCAGGTCCGCGCGCTGGCCCAAACTGGGGCTGGCGACCAGGGACCGCAGGCCTTTGCGCAGGTGGAGGCTGGCCTAGCGGCTCAGCAGCAGGCGGCGCGGGCCACCCAACCGGCAGCCCTGCTCGCCCCCGTGCTGAAGGGGCTGGAGGCCACCCGCGCGGACGTGCTGCCCGTGATTGACCGGGTGGGCCTGGGCATCAAACAGGCGTTTACCGGGTCAGTGGAACTCCTCTATCAGGTCGGCCTGGGCATCACCGTGTTGGCCTTGCTGCTCAGTTTCCTGCTGCCCGAGGCCGAACCCCGCGAAGTCGCGCGTGAGACCCTGCTTGAAGATGAATTCCGGTCCACGGAGATCGGAACCGATTGAAGGTGAAAAAGGGGGCGGCGTCATATCCACATGACGCCGCCCTTTTTCTTTGTCTGACCAAGGCGTCCTCAACTCCCTTTGGGTACATCCTGAGTCGCGCGGTACACGTCCAGAAGTCAGGCGGATCGCATAGCAACTGGCAGAGCACTTCACCTCGAAATGAGCCTGGTCATCTATTGCCTTCCAAGCACTGCTTGAATCAGCGGAACAGGAACCTGGCCCTGAGGTCTTTCAAACACCCTGAGGTGAGTGGGCCAGCACGGCTTCCCAGAAGAGCGAGTCATCACGGAAAGCGGCCTTCGTGGACATGAATAATGTTCGCCGCCGGGCCTTGAGCTGGCTCTCCTGCACCTCAGCTATGCGGATCACACCTGCCTCAACTTGGCCCAAGCGGTTCATGGACGGCCGCCCCGCAGGCCACAACTGGTCAAGAAGCGCAGAGTCGGCGCTGGGCCAGACGCATTCTGGCCTGAACCATCCCGCGCCGCACGTCTTCCCGTGGCAGCCGCTCGTTCAGCGCCTCGATAAGTTCCAGGTCGTCTGGAAAGCGGGCAACCAGCGTCCACAGAGGCTCCAGCTCCTGACTCAGCAGGGCGGCCTGCCGAATGCTCTCGTGCAGATACTCGCGGTACTCGTTCACCGCCGGGGCATCTGACAGGGGAAGCAGTTCACCCCGGTACAGCAGCGCGGCCTCACGGGTCCGGCCCTCCATCAAGAGGTCCTGCACGCTCAGAAAGTCCGCGCCCACCACCCGCACCAGCCGGTAGGGTTTACTGCTCAGCTCCACCAACTTGGAGAGGCGGTGGACTTCGACGGCCTGGTTCTGGGTGTCGCTCCATTCACCGTACAGCGCCGCCGAGAGCTGCCCCCCGGTCAAGCCGTTGGGGTTCGTGGCCAGAATCAGCAGAATCTCGCAGAAGCGGCGGCGCAGTTTGAGGGTCTGGCCGTCCAGTGTGGCCTGCTCGGCACCCAGAAAGGTCAGGTAGAGCCCGGTCGTGTCGTGCAGCGCAACCGGCGGCAGGGTGGTGGCCGGAGTGGTCATACGGGTACCTCCGAGAAGCGGCGGGGCAGGCGGCGGATCAGGTGCGCGGCGCTAAGGACGGCGCTCAGGACCAGCACGAGAGGGGTGTGCTCGGGGTTCAGGGTGTCCAGGGCCCCCAGGTGATTGAACGGCCCGAGATACCACGCCAGAAACAGCAGGCCCTCGCTGGCGGCGTCATTGACCGCCAGGTCACGCAGGGTCAGCAGCAGCAGCGCGGTCAGCAGCGCAGACGCCAGCAGCGCCAGGCTCAGGTCGGGGCGGGTGGGCAGCAGCACCAGCAGCGCACCTGACGCGGGCACCAGCAGCGCCGCAAACGCCGTCGCGGCTCGGACCAGGGGCAGTGCCGGGCCAGCCGGTACGGTTCCCAGCAGGGCTTCTACACCAGCGGCGCGGTCCTGAAACAGCACCCGCGTGGCCACCGGCACGCCCACAATCAGCAGCAGAGGCAGCAGCGGTGAACCGGGATTGGCGGCGGCACTCAGGCCCGCCGCGCCCAGCAGGGCCGCCAGCAGGGGCAGCCAGCGCGGCACACCCAGCAGCGCGGCGCGCAGGTCCAGCGCAGCCAGCCGCAACCCTGACCGGGCCGGCAGGGGCCAGGGCCGCAGGGTGCGGGCTGCACCCACGGGACGCGCCGCACGGGGCTGGCCACGCCTGGGGTCAAACAGGGCCGCCACACCCACCAGCAGCGCGGCCAGCGCCAGCGGCAGGGCCCGTTCGGCAACCTGGGCGGAGGTCCAGGTCAGCCCCGTCCAGGGCTGGGGCACCAGGGGGGCGGTGCGGGCAGCCAGGCCCACGTTCACGCCACTTTGCGCCAGGGTGAACGGCTCCGGAACATGGCCCGTCAGGGCCAGCGTCGCCTGCCGCAGCGGCTCGCGGACGCCCAGCAGGTCTGGGACGGGCGCGGGCGTGCCCAGCGCGGCACCGACCAGCGCGGTCCAGAGCATCATCCCGGCCACGCCGCGTCCCAGACGGGCGCGGGGCATCACGGCGTCCAGCAGGGTCCCCAGGGCTGCCACGAGGGCCAGCACCGGAAAGGCAATCAGGACGCCGGGCAGCAGCAGACCTGAGAGGTCAGGCGCGCCTGTGGCCTCGGCCCGCGCGGCCACCACGGCGGCGCTGCCCAGCAAGACCACACCCCACAGGGCCCACAGCAGCAGCGTGTCGGCCAGGGTGCGCGCGCCCAGCAGCGCCGCGCGCGAGGCCGGGCTGGCCGTCAGAACGGGCCACACGCCAGCCGCCGCGTCGCGCTGAGGCCGGCGGCCCACCAGAAAGAAGGCCGCCAGGCTGAAGGCCAGCGCCCCCAGGATGCCCGTCACCAGGCCGACCCAGGCCCATGAGTAGGCGCCGCGCTGGCCGTCCACACTGAGGGTCAGGTAGGCCGCGTCCCTGGCAGGCAGGTACAGCGCCGTGACCACCACCATGCCCAGCACCAGCAGAGGCAGCCCACCCTGCCGCGCCCGCAGCCGCAGTTCCAGCGCCAGCAACCGCAGCAGGTCAGGCACGGGCCACCTCCCATTCGGGAAGGGGGAAAGGGCCGCTAACAGGAGCAGGCGCGCGCCGCTGCACCGTCTCTCCGGCAATGACGCCTCCTTCCAGGGTCAGGAGCCGGCCGGCTGCCGCGTCCAGGTCTTCTTGAATATGCGTGACCAGCAGCACGACGGCGCGCGTGCCCTGCTCGCGCAGCAGCGCCTGAAAGCGCGCGCGTTCCTCGGCGTCCAGGCCCACGCTGGGCTCGTCCAGAATCAGCAGGGCCGGGTCGCCCAGCAGCGCCTGGGCAATCAGCACCCGCCTCGCCATACCGCCCGAGAAGGACCCGATGGGCCTCCCTGCGTGCGCACTCAGATTCACGGCGTCCAGCAGCGCCGGAATCTGGGCGTCCACCGCGCGCGCGTTCAGACGCTTGGCAGCCCCCATGTACTGCAAAAATTCAGTGGGCGTGAGCTGCGGATACGCGCCCCCAGCCTGCGGCACGTAGCCCAGCACGCGGCGCAGGGCATTAGGGCGCCGCGTCACGTCCTGCCCGTCCCAGACCAGCTGGCCCCCACTGGGGCGCTGCAGGGTCGCCAGAGTGCGGATCAGCGTGCTCTTGCCAGCTCCATTTGCGCCGACCAGGCCAGTCACGCCGGGGCGCAGGCTCAGGGTCACGCCGCGCAGCGCCTCCACGCGGCCGAAGCGCACCCGCAGGTCGCGCACCTCAAGCGTGGACACGGGCCACCTCGCTCAGTTCGTAGGCCGCCAGCGCGCGGGTGACCGCGTGTGTGGCTGGCAGGTGGAAACGCAGGGCCGCCTCGTGCCGCGCAAACGGCGCGGGCCGCAGTGGATTGAGATACCCACACGCCCCGTCGGCCCGCTGCTGGAAAGCCAGGAAATCCGCCACGTCCACGGCGTGGGGGCTGCGCCAGTGCAGCAGCAGCTCCAGCAGCGCCGCAGCGAGGGGGAGGTCATTGTCCCGGCAGGCCGCAAACGCGCAGCCGGGCACGACCATGCCGGCCAGTGGGTCCAGCCCGGCAGGGTGCGGCTGGGCCAGCGCCGCCCGCACCTGCGCCTGAAGCGCCGCCGACTCCAGGTCCAGCCAGGTCGCCAGGGGCAGGGGCTCGGCCTGCGCTGGCAGCGCCGGCACCGTCAGGCCCGCGCAGGCAACCGTGCCGCGCGCCAGCTGGGCCGCGTCTTCTGAAAGGGGCAGGGTCAGCAGGTCCGCTGCCCAGCGGGCAGCCGCTTTAAAGTCAAAGGGAACGACGCGCATCTTGTGGGTCTCCTGAGGGGACTAGGGGCTCTAATTGGCTGGCGGCGGCGCCCAGATTGGCGGCCACCACGGGCCACAACCAGCGGTCCTGAGGGTCTGGCCAGGCCGCCAGGGTGTCTGCTACGAGTTGCAGCGCGCGGCGCAGCAGGGGCGAACTGGGCGCGGCGCTCAGGGCGTGGGCCAGCGCGTGGTCGGCCGCAGCCCGCAGCGCACCCTCACGGTCGGCCGTGTCTGGGGCCTGCAAGCCCCGCAGCGCGTGAATGAGGTTGGCCGCCGTGACCCCGGTGCTCCAGGTCGGCACCCCGAGGCCGCCGCTGCGGGCCGCGCGCAGCAGATAATTCAGGACGCTGACCTTTTCGTAGCACCAGAGCCAGGTCGGGGCGCTGGTGCCCAGGGCAGAGGTCTGCGCCACGTCCGCCGGAACGGGCAGGGCCGCGCGGCTCAGGTTCAGGCCGTCGGCCTGAAGGGCGTGCAGGTGCACACTCAGGTCCAGCAGGTGCATGGGCGTCCATTCGGCGCGGGTGAGCAGCTGGGCGTCCAGCGTGCGCTGCACCGGCCTCAGCACGCCCGGCAGGGCCGCCCAGTGCCGGTGCCACAGGTGCAGGGCCGGCAGGGCCGGGTGCAGCCACTCGGCGTTCGTGAGCAGCAGGTCCTCCCAGAGGGGATGACGCAGCAGCGCGCCCATCACCCGCTGAAGTCGGGTGTCGCCCGGCAGGGCCAGCCCGGCGGGCAGGCACAGCAGGCTGCGGCAGATGGTCGCCAGTTGCTGCACGTCCCGGCTTGCTTCCGGGCCGAACACCTGGCGGGGCAGCGTGTCGTTCAGCACCGTCAGCCACGCCTGGGTTTCCAGAGGGGCAGCGGGCACTGGCGGCGGCAGGAGCGCCGTCATGAGGCCACCGGCACTTTCGTGCCCAGCGCGGGCAGTTCGGGGAGATTGTGGGCCGCAGGAAACAGGGCAGGCATCGCCGCGCCCAGCATCACCAGCGTGGTGTGGTAACTCTGCGTGAAGCGGTAGTGGCCGGCCTGGCTGTCAGGCGCCGCGTCGTCCCGCCCAGGGCGGTAGCTGGGGGCAGGGACCGCCCCGCACGGCAGTTGCAGGGCCGCCAGCCGCTCCCAGGCCAGGCGGGCCGCTGGCGAGTCGGTTTCACCCAGAAAGGCCAGGCACATCAGCAGTTCGCCGCTCAGGTCTGCGTTGCCCGCGCGCAGGGTCAGGCCCAGCGCCCCGCACAGGGTCTCGCCCAACCCCGCTGTGTCTGACCAGCACGCCCTCAGGTCCGCCTCGCCCAGGTCCGCCAGGTAGAAGAGGGTGTGCGTCAGTGAATACAGGTCCGAATCAGTGCAGTGGGGCAGGGGCCGCCCCGTCCCCAGCACCGTGCGGGGCAGGTCCGGGAGCAGCGACCGGGGGTCAAAGTGCAGCTCGGCGCGCGCCACGCTGTAGGCCAGGTCCATCGCGCGGTAGGGCGTGCGGCTCACCCGCACCAGGTCGGGCAGGCCGGTCTGCCGGTAACGGGCGAGCAGGCCGTCCCGCGCCGCGGCGCGCCCGCACAGCGCGTCAAATTCATCGCGCAGGGCGAAGACGATCAGGCCCGCCGGGTCCTGATGCGCGAAAGCGGCGAAATCGTAGGTGCTGAAGGTCTGTGCGCAGAAGGCCGCCAGGGCCGCGAGGTGCGGCTCCTGATGGTGCAGACCGCGCCGCAGAAAGGGGTTCAGAACGAACACCAGTTCAATGAACGGCTTGACGCGCAGCGAATGGTCCGACACGAATGCGTGGTCGGGATGAAAGGCGTCCAGATGCGCCGACACCCACGCGAGCGCGCGGCGAAAGACTGGCAGCGCCGGATGGTCCGTGGTCATAGGGCCCCCAGGGCAACAGCGGGAACCGCCAGCGAAGGGCGGGCAGGGGGAAGACTGGGGGCGGTCAGGCTGGCCGCCACACGGTCCAGATCGTCTGGTGTGGCCGAAAGCAGGCCCCGCAGGAACGCCGCGCGGTGCGGCGCGAACCCGAACTGGGCGTCCAGGGCCGCCTGCCGCGCCTGCATGGCCTGTGAACGCAGGGGAAGCACCTGCCGCACCGCGCCCAGCCGCGCGGCTTCCAGGGCCTCGCCGCGCAGGTCGGGCAGGTGATGGGCCGCCGCGCGGAAGACTTCCAGCGTGCGCTCTGGGTGCGGGTCGCGCGCCGAGACGGCCAGCATGACCCCCGCTTCTGGCAGGGCGCGAACCGTCACGGCGTACGCGCCGCCCTGTGCCCGCACCGGGGCGTGCAGCGCGTCCTGAAGGGCGCGGCCCAGCAGGGCAAAGGCCGGGGCGCTGGGGTGCGCGTACGGCACCGTCGGCCAGGCCAGCGCCGCCGAGCCGGTCAGCGCTGGCCAGGTCGATTCGGCGCTCAGAGGGGGCAGCGCGCCGCTGACGCCAGTCGGCAAGCCCGCCAGCAGGGGCCGCAGCACGGAAGGCAACGCCGCGCCGGGTGCGTCGGCCACAACTACCGCGCGCAAGCCTTCGCGGGACCACAGGGCGGCATGCAGGGCGCGCAGCGTGCTGTCCAGCGCTGGGTGGGCCGCCGCCGCCGCCAGCAGGTCGTGTCCGGTGGTGCCGTCGCACAGCTCCCGGACCCCAAAACCGGGATTGACGGCCAGCGCGGCGCGCAGCATACCCAGTTGCGCCGCCTGCGTGGCCAGGTGGGTGCGCAGCTGGGCGGCCCGGTCACGCAGGGCCTGGGGGGCGTCCACGGGCACGGGGCTCAGGGCTGTCCAGTCCTGGCCCAGCCGGGCCAAGACGTCGGGCATGCGGCCACTCAGGCCCCGCACGTTCAGGGTGACGCTCAGGGTCACCTGGGCCGGATCATGTGGATCGTGCGTGGTGTCCGCATTCACGCTCCAGGTTGCGCCCAGGGCCTGCACTTCACGCGTTAGCGCCTGCCCCAGCGGGCTGCGCGGCAGCACAGCCAGGTAGGCAGGCAGCCAGCCCAGCAGCGTCAGGGGGCTCCTGAGATCCCGGCTGACGCTCAGTTGCGTCAGGGCGCCCGTCACCTGCGCCGCCTGCACCGGTACATCGAGAACCTCGCCCGCGTGAAGTGCCGGCGCGCGGGGCAGGCGAACCCGTTCGGCCAGCGTCCCTGAGCGTGCGCTGATCTGGGCGGGGGCGTGAGTCATCTCAGGGGCGCTCATCTCGGCCGGCACCGGGACCCCGGTGCGGGGGACGGGGTCAGCCGCCAGGGCCAGCTGCACCACGCTGCGGTGCGGATTGTCTACCACCAGTCGGCGGGCCAGGTCCGTCAGGAAGCCCGGTAGGTCCGGCAGGCTTTGAAGCGTCTGCACCGCGCCCGCCAGCGCCTGCGGCAGCGCGTCGTGGCCGTGGTGCGCCGCGCCCAGCACGTCAAACGACAGCTGGACGCCGTATGGAAAGCCGTGGTGCTGGGTGTCCAGGGCGCTCAGGGTGTAGCGGCCCAGCGCCGCGCGCGCCTCTGACTCAGACAGTGGGGTACGCACCACGTTCAGGAGGGTCTCCAGCAGTACGCTGCCGTCCACGGCCGCCGCCACCCCGGCGGCCAGCACGGGCTGGGCGGTGTCCGCGTGCAGGCCACTGCCGTCGGCCAGTGGGCCGCCCAGCACCCGCATGGCACGCGGCAGCGGCGCGTCCGGGTGGCCCAGCAGGGCTAGCCCCAGCACATTCAGGCCCTGAACCTCCAGCGGAGTCAGGTTGGCCGGCAGGGCCCACGCCACCAGGGTCTGCGCGCTGCTGGGGTGCGTCACGGTCCACTTGGGCACCCCGGCCGAGACCGGCTGTGGCGCGGGGGCCGCCTCACCGCGCCGCAGCTCCCGCAGCACCTCGTTCACGCGCCGAGTCACCTCGGGCAGCGGCAGCAGGCCGTACACAAACACCGTGAGGTTGGCCGGCACGTAGTGCTGCGCGTGGTAGGCCCGCACGGCCTGCACCGTGAGGTCTGACAGGGCTTCAGGTGTGCCGCCCGATTGCCAGGCGTAGGGCGAGCCCGGAAACAGCGCCGCGCCGGCCGCTTCGCGCAGCCGCCGCGCCGGGTGGGCCTGCGCCCCACGCATCTCATTCAGGATGACGCCGCCCAGCGAGCCGTCGGCCTGCACGCGCCACGCTTCTTGCCGGAACGCTCCGTCTTCCAGCAGCGGATGAAAGGCCGCGTCCAGCAGGAAGTCCAGGGTCTCCAGCAGGTCGCCGGGCACCGTGCCAGAGGCCGTGAACGCCGTCCAGTCGCGGGTGGTGCTGGCATTCAGGTAATCCAGCAGTTGCCAGCGCTGCCACGCCTGAAAGGCGTCCCGGCCGGGAAAGCGCCGCGAACCCATCAGCACCAGATGTTCCAGAACGTGTGGGTGCCCCGCGTCACTCCAGGCGGGTGTGCGGAACGAGACGCTCAGGGCGCTGCTTTCGTCAGGCGCCGCCACGTGCAGCAGCCGCGCGCCGCTCTCGTGCCGGTACTCTCCGAACGACCCGCCCAGGACCGGCAGGGGGCGCAGCCGCTCCAGGCGGAACCCATGCAGGTGGGCGGCCGGGGGGCAGGGGGGCGTCATCAGTAGCTCCCCAGCAGACCGCGTGTCCGTACCGCGCGGTCGGCGCGGCGGAACACCTGCATGCCCAGCCCAAACCACAGCGCGCCGCCGATCAGCATGACAGCCGCACTCAGGAGGCTCGGGGCGCTGCCGTCCACCATGACAGTCCGCACGCCTGCCGCGCCCGGCACCATCGGCAGCAGCGAAAGCAGGGGGAACAGGGCGGGGGCCGTCTTCTCAAACGGCGTCATCACCACGAACAGCAGCGCAAAATTGGCCAGGTTCAGCAGCTGCTGAATGCGCTTGGCGCCCAGGGCCAGCGCCCCAAACATAAAGGCCAGCCCAAATGCGCCCATCAGCGCCGAGGCGACCGGCACGATCAACCAGGGACTCAGGTGCAGGCGCGTACCCGTGACCAGGCAGATGACACTCAGGACCACCGCGTTCATCAGCAGGGTCCACACCACCCGCGTCAGGCTGCGCAGCACGAACACCCGCGTCAGCCCAAAGCGGGACAGGCAGATCTGCTCCAGCGTGCCGGTCTGCGCCTCATTTTGCGCGTCCATGCTCACGTCGGCCAGCACGAACAGAATCAGCGACCACAGCACGTAGCCCACGACCACGCTGTCCAGCCGCTCTCCGAAACTGCTCATGCCCGACACGTACCGCGTGCTGAAAAACAGTCCCAGAAACACGACCGTCAGGCCCAGCACGCTGCCCACCGTATTGCCCAGGTAGCGGCGCATCAGGATGACCGAGCGCAGCCACTCGGCTTGAAAAAGGCGCGCGGCGTCACGCATACGCCACCTCCGCTTCGCTGTTGACCCGCAGGAACACGTCGGCCAGATCCACCTCGCCTGGGGTCACGGCCCGCAGTTCCAGGGGCCGCAGGGCATCAAGCACCTCGTACAGCAGCGCGCCCGGCCCAAAGTACGACAGGCGGCCCGGCTCCACTTCCTCGGCACCCAGGCTGAGCAGTGCGCGGCGCTGAGGGTCACTCAGGGTCCCTTCAAACCGCAGGTCAAAGCCGCTGCCGCTATAGGCACGTAGCAATTCGCGGGTGGGCTGCTCGGTGATGACCTGCCCCCGGCGCATGATGACCACCCGGTCCGAGAGTTTCTGCGCGACGTCCAGCTGGTGCGTCGTGAGAAGCACCGCGCAGCCGCGCGCCACCAGCGACCTGACCAGCGCCTGCATGTCCAGTGTCGCCTGCACGTCCAGCCCCAGCGTCGGCTCGTCCAGCAGCAGCAGCTGGGGCTCTGGCAGGACAGCCAGAGCGATGGCCAGCTTCTGCTGCATCCCGCGCGACAGCCGCTGCACCTGCGTGTGGCGCTTGTCGGTCAGGTCAAATTCTTCAAGGAGGCCCGGCACGCGGCGGCGCACCTGCGTGCGGCTCAGGCCACGCAGCACGCCGAAATACTCGAAGTTTTCCTGCACGGTCAGCGTCCAGTAGGTGTTGCGGTTGCCCTCCAGCACCGCACCGATGCGTTCCAGCACCCGCGCGTCTGCGTGCGGGTCGCCGCCGCAGATGCGCACCTCGCCACTGTCAGGGCGAATCAGGCCCGTCAGTATCTTCAGCGTGGTGGTCTTCCCTGCGCCGTTTGCGCCCAGGAACGCCACCACCTCGCCTGCACGGCAGCTCAGGCTCACGCCCTGCACCGCCTCCACCACCTGCGCCCCGGACCGATACGACTTTCTGAGGTTCGTCGCCTGCAATACGTCCATGTTTCCCCCCTCCTGGTGGGTCACGCGCACGGTACGCAGGCCAGAGAGAAAGCGTGGAGAAACAAAGGGAGCCGCCCCCAGGCTAGACCTGGGGGCGGCTCTCGGGGCGTGGATTACAGGACTTCGCTGATCAGCAGGCTGTCGAAAGCGGGCTGCTCGTCGTTGGCGATAATCAGGACGTAGCCGGTCAGGGCCAGGACGGCCACGCCGTCGAGTTCGTTCTGCACAGTGAAGTTGTTCATGTCAGGTCTCCTTTATTTGATGTCAGCCGCGATCAGGCTGTCGAAAGCGGGCTGCTCATCGTTGGCGACAATCAGGACGTAGCCGGTCAGGGCCAGGACGGCCACGCCATCGAGTTCGTTCTGCACAGTGAAGTTGTTCATGTCAGGTCTCCTTTATTTGATGTCAGCCGCGATCAGGCTGTCGAAGGCGGGCTGCTCGTCGTTGGCGACGATCAGGACGTAACCGGTCAGGGCCAGGACGGCCACGCCGTCGAGTTCGTTCTGGGCAGTAAAGTTATTCATGTCAGGTCTCCTTATTTGATGTCAGCCGCGATCAGGCTGTCGAAGGCGGGCTGCTCGTCGTTGGCGACGATCAGGACGTAGCCGGTCAGGGCCAGGACGGCCACGCCGTCGAGTTCGTTCTGGGCAGTGAAGTTGTTCATGTCAATCCTCCTGAAGGGTGAGAGCAGACGCCTGCGGGCCCAAGTCGAGGTCCAGAGGCAGGAAGGTGTGGACGTACGGCAAAGAGGCGGTCATCAGTCGACTGTGCTTTCCAGGAAGCCCTGGAATCCTTCCGAAGCGGTGGTGTCGTTCGGCAGGATGAACCGGAAGCCGGTCAGGACGAAGACAGCGAGCTGGTCAGTGGTGTCTGGTTCCTTCATCAGTATTCCCTCCCTGGTTGCGTTCGGGGTTTGCTGCTGTGGGCTGCGTCCCGTTCGTTGAAATGAGTATGCGGGCCCCCCCTTTGCCCCGACTTGACAGTGTTTTTCCAGCTTCTGGCCGGTAGATTGCCGGGACATTACATCCGGTGATTCTGTCGGTAGAGTCGGCTGTTCGCTTGGCATCGGCGGCCGTAGGCGACCATCCTGAGCATTCACCCACGAACTCTCTTGGAGACCGACTTCTCTCAAACCGGCCTGTCTACCGCCCTTGCTCCAGATGGCGGTAGTCACTCAGCTCAATGGGCGGCTTCTTCGAGGTCAGCACCCCAGCCAACCTTTCGGTGCCGCCGCCAGCACTCTGATCAGGCCATGCCACGCCGCCACACCCAGGCGCGTCTCCGGGTTGGCCAGGCGGGGCGTCCCCGGCGGCAGGCGCTGCGCCTGCTCCACGTACGGCCGCATCAGCCGTTCATACGCTTTTAGCCCATCACGCACATCCACATGCGCCGCCACTTCCCCCGCCAGGACATAGGCGCCGGTAAGCGCCAAGCTGGTCCCCATCCCACTGATCGGACTGGCACAGTACGCCGCGTCCCCAACCATCGCCCGCCGTCCCTGTGACCACCGAGGCGCCTTGACCTGGGCCAGCACGTCGAAGTACCAATCGTCTGCCTGTTGAAGCCCGTCCAGGACTCGGTTCGCCTCCCAGCCTGCATCCCTAAACTTCTGTTGGAACAGATGCTGCTGCTCCTCTTCGGACGGGTGAGGCGCGTTGGCTTTGCCCGAGGTATAAGACAGGAGCGCGCGAATGGTCCCGTACCGGTCAGGGCGCAGGTGGACGGCCCGGCCATGGGTGGTGGTGTACCACTGCCACCAGTTCACATCCGAAGCCTGACGAGGGATGGTCAGGAACAGCATCGTCTGGCCCACGGGCTTGACTTGAGGTTCGTCGCCAAACATGAGGTGACGGGTCTTGGAGTGCAGGCCATCGGCGGCGACCACCAAGTCGAACGTCTGAGCTGGTCCATGCTCAAAGGTCACCGCAACCTGTTGGCCTTCATCGTGAAGGGCCTGAATCCGGTCACCAAAACGGTAGGTGACGTCCTGTGCCGTGGCGTCGTACAGGAGCTGCGCCAGGTCCCCGCGGAGAATTTCCAGTTCGGCGGTGGCGCTGTCGTCGTCACCGGGGCGGACCGGAAATTCAGCGACCACCTGACCGTCCTGCCCAATAAAGCGGGTGCCGACTTCACCGGTACTGGCGGCGCGCACGGCGGCTTCGAGCCCCATACGGCGAATGACTTCGCGGCCTGGTCCCCGAAGGTCGACGTTGTGGCCACCCGTGCGGAGGGTAGGCGCCCGTTCGACGACGGTGACGTCCCAGCCATAACGGTGAAGCCAGTAGGCCAGAGCTGGCCCAGCAATGCTGGCCCCAGCGATTAACACGTATCTTGGTGTCATGCCTGCAGAGAAGCAAAGACGGGCGGGAGGATCGGCACGCCCGCTTACAGGGCTGGGCAGAAATGGATGTTTGATAAACATCCCCACGTCGAGATTGGAGGCGTTCACTGCTGGGCAGCAAGAGAGTCATCTCGGCGAGGTGGTCTGTCACGTGACGGCGTCTGGACTCCACCAACAGCATTCACCAACAGGAGAAGACAGGAGTTTCCCCTCTGGCACGCCTTTCGGGTGCAGCCCGACTTGACCGACGGAATTATCAGGTGCGCTGCGGCAAAGGCCCCACAGTCAACGCCTCCACCGCGTCCCTGTGGTGGAGCGTTTCGGCACAGCCCACTGCGGTGCCAGGCCAGTTCCGAAACAGTCAGAAGTTTTCAGAATTGGGTTTGCAGAGCGCTGAAGGCGAGGACCGTTCGGCACTTTTCCAGCTGGGACGGACGTATATCTGTCTCAGCGTGCGTAGCGTTCGCGCAGGGGGGCCGCTGGACGCGCCGCCAGTTCACGGTCCAGCATGCGGGCATACTCGCGGTAGGTGCCCTGCGCGCCCACCGTGTCCCCCGCCTGTTCGTAAGCGTCCAGCAGGGCCAGATAGGTGGCCTCGTGGAGGGGGTCCAGGTGCAGCAGGTGCCGGGCGGTGGCCACAGCTTCGGGCAACTCGGCGCGCGCCATCAGGCGCAGGCCAGCCGCCTGCGCGGCGCCCTGAAGTCGTTCGCGGAAGGCCTCGGCCCACTCCCCTTCCAGGGCGGGCATGAACGGCGCAGCGTGGGCCTGCACGGCTCGGCGTAGCAGGTCCAGATCGGTGCTGTGTTCGGCGTCCAGAATCAGCGTGGCGTCGCTGTGGACAGTCAGGGCCGGGGCCAGGGCATACAGGTTCTTTTCAAAGGGCAGTGGGTTAAACGGCAGGTGATCTTCCAGGGCCGCGCGCAGCTTGCGAATGGTGAGTTTGGCGTAATTGACGGCGCGCGTGTCGTTTGACCCGTCCCACAGGTCCCGGATGATGTCGGCCCGGCTCGCCTGGGCCTGCAGGGCCAGATAAGCCAGCAGGTCCGCCGCCCGGCTGAACGGCAGGTGCAGTGGCGCGCCGTTCAGCGTGGCCTGCACACTGCCGCAGGTCTGGAGGTGCAGTGTAAAGCCCTCGGCAGCAGGAAAAGCCGGAGCAGGCTTAATGGGCGGTGCGGGGCCGCGCAGGGTTACGCTGTGGGCGCGGCGCAGATAGGCAGGCAGCGGCACAGAGCTGGGCTGTCCATCCAGCAGGGCCAGGTACGCGCGGCGCAGGTCGCTGTCCGAGGCGTCTTCCTGCCAGAGGGTCCGGGCTTCGTCCAGTTGGCCCTGGGCAAAAGCCAGCACAGCCCGCGTGAAGGTCAGGGCCGCGCGCAGCGGCTGGTCGGTGGGCGGCAGATTGGCGGCGGCGTCATCAAGCGCCTCCTGGGCCGCGGGAAAGTCGCCCAGCTGGGTCAGGGTGTGCGCGTGGCCCAGCTGAATCCGGGTAATGAGTGGGGTCAGGTGCCGCTGCCGCGCGGCCTCCAGTGCCTGGGCGTAGGCCTGCGCCGCGCCGCCAAACTCCGCGTTCCATAGCAGCACGTCTCCCTGCGTCTCCAGATACACCACCCGCAGGTCCGGCATGCTGCTGCCAATCAGGTCGAGCGCGCGGCCCACCAGCCCCTGCGCTTCTTCCAGCGCGCCCGCCTGAGCACGCAACATCGCCAGGTCGTTCAGACAGACAGCAATCTGCTGGTGGCTGTGCATGGACTCGTACAGATCCAGAGCGCTGCGCAGATGCTGTTCACTCAGCACTGGGTCGCGCAGCTCTTCATAGATGGTGTGCAGAGTGAAGTATGTGCCGGCCCACTCCAGGGGATGCAGAGCCTGGGAGGTGTCCAGCAGCACGTCGGCGCGGGCGGCAGCCTCCTGCGGGCGGCCCAGGCGCAGCAGCGCCGCCACCTCCAAGCGCGCGGCGTCGGCACGCTGCGAGCGGGTCCGTGCGTGCTGGGTCAGAAGCTGCGCGTAATGCAGCTGCATCTGCCGTTCGCCCCGGCGGTGCGCGGCGTGCGCCAGTGCGCGCAGCGCGTCGGGTTCCAGCTCCTGTTCCAGCAGACTCGCGGCCAAGGACTCGCCCTCCTGCACGCGGTCTGTCCGGATAAGGGCCAGTGCCAGCGCGGCGTTCAGGGCGGGCGGAAGGGGCTGCCAGCGCCGCAACTGTTCCAGAGTGCTCAGCACAGAGGGGTAATCAATGCGCCACAGGTACTCACTGCACAGCCGCGTGGCCAGAGTCTGCGCGGGCAGCGCGTGACCCCCGCGTTCGTAGTGCTGCAAAGCCAGCAGCGGCTCTCCGCGCGCCTCGGCCTGCTCCGCCGCCCGGCGGTATAACTGCGCGGCGCGTTCGGGTGTGCGTCCCAGTTCTTCTCGCAGAACGTCCATCACTGCCTGAAGCGGCACAAAGCGGCCTGGGGCCACCGGTGTCATGGGGAGCCCAACATCCTGCGCCGCCTCTATCCAGCCGTCTGGAAGTGACAGCTGCGCGTCTCGGGCGCGGGTCTCGCTCCACTCCTCCAGGGTGGCAGCTTCAGGGAAGGCCGCGCGCACCTTGCTGGGCAGGCGAGACAGGAGGTCGCGCACCAGGTCCAGTGGCGACAGCGTGCCGTGCGCGTTCGCCGCCAGCAGCGCCAGCCCAGCGGGCCAGCCGCTCAGGCCGCGCGTCTCTACCAGATCGGGTACGTACGCGCCGCGCCGCTCGAAGTACGCCTGCGTCTCCTGCGGCGTAAAGCGCAACTGGTCCCCGCTGATCAGAAGCGTCTGCTCGGCCATGAACGCTGTCGGCAGAGGCAAATCCGGGCGGCGCGGCGCGGCGGCCAGCACACGGTGCCCTTCATGCAAGTCCTGCACGAACTCTGCCAACCAGCGCAGGGTATTGACATGGGCCAGGTGCAGGTGATCCAGGGTGAGCAGCACGTGGTCGTCCAGTGCGTTCAGGGCGCGGGCACAGCTGCGGGGGTCTATAAACTCGCGGGGCCCATCGGGCAGGTGCGCTTCTGGAATTTCCTCCCGCAGCGTGTGCAGAAAACGGGTGTTGAAAATGGCGGGATCGCCGTCATCTGGGCTCAGGCTCAGCCACGCAGAGCGGCGTCCTCCCTGCCGGGCATACTGCGCCATCAACGTGGTCTTGCCGAACCCCGACGGGGCAATCAGCAGCACCAGGCTCTCTTCACTGCGCTCAATACGGTCCAGGAGATGCGTGCGGCGAAGTTCATGACGCAGGGGGCGTGGAATCATCACAGCACTCCAGGGAGCAGGCACAAAGAGGATGAGGCCCCCATCAAGAAAATGAGGGAGATGACCCAGTATACATGTGGCTCAGGCCATAGGCCGGCAGATCTAAAAACCTGTCCAGTACGCCGAAACGAGCGCGCCATCTAAAGTCATTCTCCAGGCGATTGTGCTGTTTCTCCCAGTTTTCTCCGAGCGGTTTTTACGCTGTGCTCACTTAGATCACAGGAGGAACACCCATGCGCACCCTCATCATCGTTTTGCTCGCCCTTCTGAATACCTCTGTCGCCTCAGCCGAAGGGACGCCCAATTCCAATACGCTCCAGGGCGGCGTGGGCATCATTCTGCCTATTCCCCTCCCAATTGGTGGTTGCCTACAGCCAGGGCAACCGGTTCCGCCCAGCTGACCAGCAAGCGGTCCTCTGTTGCACCTGCTGTGCGGCTGTCCATGACAGTCACTCTCTTACACCGCTTTGTGAATCCACTCTCTTCGGTGTGCTTGTCATCAAGCACACCGAAGACTGCTGTGAGGCTCTGGACGCTGCCTCTAAATTGCCCTTCAGGAACAGCAGTGGGCTTGCTCGCTCCTGCAGAAGGGAAGTGGAGTTGGGGCGCTGCCGGTTAGAGAAGGGCTCATCAATTCAGACGCAGCCCGGCGAGCAACGTTTTCGTTCTCGCTCCTGAGGTCACCCAATAGCTCTCCCTAAACGCTTAAAGGACCTTTCAGAGCGGTATTTTTTAATTCACACTCCTCTTCTCTCGACCCGCAGTCAGCCATTCGGCTGGCCAAACAAGGCTGATGCCCGGCTCGTGGGTGGCGCCAAGGAGACAGCTGCCGCGCCGCCTGTTCCACGGCACTTTGGGTTTCTGCGGGTCGCCCTGATGGTCTCTCCTATCGTCAAGGCTTATCTCTATCTGCGCCAGATTCGATGCTGCGTGCTTGGCGCCACATGTCCTACGCCGGCAGCTTTAGAGCGCCGGCGTTAACGCGCGGATAACGCTCAAACTCAACAATGAAGCTGTCCAGGCCAGCTGACCCGTCCACAGGCGCGTCTCTCGCCTTGGGCAACGCCATTCTTTCCGTCCTGCTTCGCTTTTTCCCCTGGAGTGTGCCGCTTGCCTGAAGAGCTTCCAGCCGTGAACTAAGGTCTCCGCAGGATCAGCCGGGCCTCAGCGGTTCCGGCCGACCTACAGGTCACCACGGCGCCGCCTCGTTGCGGGGTCGCAGCGTCGTGAGCACCTGCTTCTCTATTGAGCCCTGCCCCGCAATCTGGCACAGACGTGCCAGAGGAGCTTTTCATGACTGCACTCACTGACCGTTCTGCTGCGGCCCGGCCCACCCACATGGCCACGCCTCTACCCCGAACAGACCGCTCTGAGGCACACCTGTTCACGTTGAGCCGCATGAACACCTTTGACAACGGCGCGGGTCCACTGCCAGGGCAGGTCACCTTGCTGCGGCCCGACGTCCACGATCCTTCGCAAGATCAGCTCTTCTTGGACCAGCTGCTGCTCCCGCGCGATGCCTGGCGCTACGACAGTCACGACCGGCGGCTGAGTTGGCGGGGCGCCTTCGGCGGCGGCCAGCTGACCCTGACCACCAGCCGGGGCGGCACGGGGGTCATTGGTCCAGTGGACGCTCCTATCAACGTTGACGCTTCGTCCACAGCCAACTTTCTATGCGACATGGCCCTCAACACCGGCGCCACCTATGAAACCAGCGGCGGCACCGTCGTGGGGTTCAACTGGGACCCCACCTCGCCCGCGTGGGTAAATGCCGGCTGGGTGAAGGGCCGGCTCAACCTCAGCTACACCGTGACCACCGGGGGGCCGTTTCAGCCACCGACCATCACCTTCACCTTCACGGACAACCAGACAGAAGACGTGCCGTGGTCTCCTGGCCTGGGCACCTTCGCCTCAACGCTGCAGCTGGGTAACCGGCACGGGCTGACTGTCTGGGACCTCACCTTCAAATCGAATGTGCCTCCGCAAGATGACCAGGGCGAGCCGTTTACCGGCCCAGACAGTGTGTATCCGTACTGGATGCAGGTGGTGGAAGACGCCGCCGCCAGCGCGCTGGACGGCGTCATGATGATCGACAACCTGGCCCCGCAAGGCACCCTGGTGGGGATGCGGGGGGTCCGGCAAAACGCGCGGATCACCGGCTATTACCAGGCGGCCGAGGGCCAGGCGCCGTTCGGCATTTTCAATGGACAGTTGATGGTAGACGGACAACCGGTGCCTGGGACCGCCGTCCGTGGCGACACCTTGTTCTGGAACGCCCTGCCTGCCGATCTGCAGGGGCGCCTGGGCCTGGCGGCGCAGGGTCAGGCCACCTTTGAGGCGGATGGTTCGCTAGCCGACGCTGGGCAGGGCCAGATGCTGCGGCGACTGAGCGGCAATCACGCCCTGGCGACCCTTAAAGCCCATGAGGACCTGCATCCCGCCTTGACCGCGCGGCATGCAGAGGCAACGGACGCCCTGTACAGCAGCACCCTGGACATTTACGGCCTGCTGGCGATGAATCCCTTCGTTCAGAACAGTCAGGGGCAGTGGGGGGACGCGGTCCAGGCCGCCGTCACCAACGACCTGAGCAACATCATGAACAGCTTTATACCGGCTGACATGTGGAAACTCCTGTTTCCCCAGCAGCCGCAGCCGTCATTGACTGGAGAGCTGGCGGTGGTGGCCAATTCGCCGGTTGAGGGCGTCGCCGATCCGAAAGCCTGGTATCAGTCACTGGCAACGGCAGTGATGACCTCAGGTATGTCCGGCGGCTCCGACGTGAACTGCAACAATATGAACGGCCCACGGGCCGATCAGTGGCTCAAATCGCAGGTAGGCACCTCCAAGGTGTACTACACGCACAGCCAGCTGCTCTTCACCTACGAATGGCAGCAGCGTTTTCCCCTGACGGCCCAGTACCTGACCGATCAGCAGACCAATGCGGGCACGTACAGTCCGCAGATTGACGCCCAGATCGCCCAGAGCGTCAACGACATCAACACCAACGTGGTGGCCGACGCCACCGACCCGGACCTGAAAACCAAGCTGATTACCGAGGTGACGGCGGTTGGGGCCTACGCCAAGACCAATTCGCTGTATTGGGCGTTCGCCTTTTACAGCTACAACACCACGCCGGCGGTCCTGGCCAACATCGCGCTGCAAATGGGCATCAACACGGGGTCCAGCGACGGCACGACATTGTCCCGGCTCTTTCAGCAGAACGTGGCCGTGCTGACCGCACTGGATCCCAGCGGCTACTTCGCGCAGCAGTACACCACCACCATCAACACCTTCATGGCGACGAACATCCTGCCCAGCATGTTCGGCTTTACTGGCGACGCCCAGAGTTTCGACCTCATCAAGCAGTATCTCCAGTACTTCGTGACGCAGAACCTCAACAACGAAGATCAGCAGATCGCACAGGCGGCCGCGCAGATCAGCGCCATCTTGCAAGACGAGGACGCCGACAAGATGCTGCACGATTCCCTTGAGGCGCTGCGCGACTTCTCGGGTGCCATTCAGGACGCCCTCGCGCTGCCCTTTATCGCCAACCGTTTCGTCAAATGGTTCACGGCCAAGTTCCCTAGATTCTCGTCCGTCTCCAATCTGTTCGGTTCCCTGCTAATCGGCGGAATCACTGGCCTGGCTGTCTTTAACCTCGTGACCACGTTTAAGCAGTGGGACAAACTGACCGACGCCCAAAAAGCTCAGGTCGTGATCGAGGCCTCACAGATTGGGCTTCAGATCGTGGCGGCTGTGGTCAAGCGGGGGGTCCGCATTTACGCCATCTACAGCGTCGAAGGCATGACCCGCGCGCAGCGGGCCGCCGCCGTCAGCAAGATCATCACGGTCGGAGAAGACTCCGCGCTGGACCAGGGGCTGGTCCGGATCGGCAATTCTGCTGCCCGCTGGCTGGCCGATACCGAAGGGACCATTGGCAAACTGGCCGTGGTGGATCAAGGGGTCGTGACTGCTGTGCTGGTCAACAGTGCCGAGACGGCAGCGGAACAGGCGGGCTGGGTCGGGAAGGTCTTTGGCCGAAACCTGGACGAGTTTATTGCAACTCGCGTTGGGCCCCTGTTCATCCTGGCGGGCATCGGGTTCAGCATCTACCAGATCAGCCAGGGCGAAAAGGGCATTCAGCTGGCGAGCGACATCATCAATATTGTCAGCGGCTCTTTGATGTTGTTCGGTACCCTGGGGGGATGGGCCGTTTCAGGGGGCCTGATCGCGGCGGACGGGTTTATGGCCGGTCTCATCTCAGTGGCCGGTCCCCTGGCCGTGCTGCTGGCGCTGGCCGGAGTGGGGCTCATGATTTACGAGTTGACCCAGACGCCGCCAGACCCCGTTGAGGAGTTCGTGAAGAAGTACGTCCAACCTGCCGGCTTCTACGTGGCCGGCAAGGCGAGCAGCGTGGATTACGTGACGCAGTACATCAACCCGGATCAGAAGAACCTGCTGATGATCGGCTGCACCCTGGGCGCAGGAACTTCCGTGCTCTCAGTCAGCCCGCAAGGGACTATCGGCGTGGGCGCGGCCACAGCCCTTCCCGACTGCGTGTGGCAAGTTACCACCGACGCGCAGGGCCTGAGTCAGATCATCACGCTGATTCAGCCTGATCCAAAGAGTGCGCCGGTCGCGGGCTTCCTCAGTCTGCTGGATGACCAGACAGTCGCGTTCCGTCCGCAGATGGCCAAGGCGGCCAACCCTCCACAGGGCCTCCTGGCAGACGAACCAAAAGTCACGAGCCAGACCTGGCTGAGCAGGCCCAGCGGCACCGCCACCCTGACCAGCGACGGCAAGAATCTGGCGTCTCTCAATCTGACCTGGCAGGCCGTCCTGCCGGACGCGAAGGGCAACTACGCGCCGGCCCAGGCGGCTGGCTTTCTGGTGCAGACTGCCAGCGGCGTGACCTACCAGGCGGGCAGCGGCTCCACCTTCACCCTACGGATGTCGGGGATGGCGCCGAATTACATGAAGATGGTTGATGTCAACTTCATTCTGAACAGTACACCGTCAGTCCAGCAGAGTTTTGGGCCGGCCTACGGGGTCTATCCAAGTACGCCCGCCACCTTCGCCCTGAGCCCTCAGGCCCCCAGCTTCCTGACGTTTGGGACGACGACCGGCGCGCTGGTGCCGACGGGTCAGCCCGCCACACCAGCGTCCAGCGGCACCTATACCGTGACCGCCCAAAATGCCCTCGGCACCGCCCAGACCACCTTCACCCTCAGCGTGACCGCACCGACTCCACCCGCCTGACCAGCACGCCACTGCCAGGAGCACATGCTTCTGGCAGTGGAAACTGCCCGAACTGCGTTTCACAGCGCCGGGCGTCAACAGCAGGTTACCGCTGAGGCCCATGTCTGGCCTCAGCAGGCCTCCCCAAGCTTCAGGAGAGAATGAATGAGTACCTACCCTCAGCTGCAGGCCCAGTTCGCTCAGGCCATGACCAGCAGTCTTGACAGCGGCGCCGCTCTGGCACTGACCGACGACCCCGTGCTCACCCAGGTCACCGCGCTCGTCAATGCCCTGCCGTACTACGGCGACATGACCATTGAACAGGTGCACCGCAGCGCCCTCGCCACCCTGCTGGAAGTCAATATGCCCAATCCCGGCATCGCGCCTCATCCCAGCGACAGCGGCTTCGGCTATTACACAACCTATTCGTATAATGGAAACTCCAGCGGCTACCAGAATGCCTTCTATAGCGGCGTGGCCCTGTCAGCGACGGCCAATGCCGTGGCCACCCAGGTCCAGGCGACCAGCGGCAATCTGAACAACCAGTGGTGGGGCAATTTTGGCGTCACCGTGCTAACGGACGCGGTTCGGCTGGCTGTCTCGCCCTCGCTGGATACGGGCAAACTCAGCACCGATCTGAGCAACGACAATGCCGCGCTGCTGCCTGCGCTGTCAGCCAGCTACCTCGGCGTGTTTTCCACCGGCTTCTCACCGACCGCTGCGGTGGTCTCGGCCGTGCTGGGTGCAGGGCAGGGAAGCGCGGCTGTGAGCCTGCTGAGCGACGCGGCAGTCAAAGGGCAGTTCACCAGCAACATCAATCAGGCGGTGGCTATGGGGGGCGACAGCACCAACGCCGCCGTCTGGTTTCTGTTCAATCTGTGGATCAGCCTCAAGGCGCTGGGCGCGCCCAACGTGGACGACATTATTCAGCAGAGCGCCGCCGGCGGGCTCACGGTGCCGGCTCAGGTGGGTCCCGGCGTCTGGTGGAGTGGTGGGTACACCAGCTGGTTTGCTGCGCTCAGCGGCAGTGACGTGAGCGCCCAGGCAGCCGGAACCATTGCCGCCGACCTGCCAGAAACCGAGATGACGGCTGTCGCTTCCGATCCCCCGGTCGTCCCTATCCCCTTTTCCACCTCAGAGCCTCACGGGTACGCCACCAGCCTGTGCAACTGGGGGGCACTCAACTGGTATAACCCGCCGCCCAGCAGCTGTTTCGGACGAGGAACACTGGTGTTGATGGCGGACGGCACTGTACAGGCGATTGAGACGCTTGCCATCGGAGATGAGGTGCTGTCCAGCCGGGGGCCTCGCCGGGTCATTCTGATCGAAAGCCCTCTGCGTCAGGGCCGAGCCCTCTACCAGCTGAACGGGCTGGAGGTCTTTGTCACCTCCGCCCATCCTTTCCGTTGTGCAATCAGCGGGGCGGGGCAGACTCCAGCGCTGGCTGCGGTCGATCCCTGGGCGCTGATGGACTCTTTGCCGGACCGGATCAGAGACGGGGTAACCGCCCTGCGCCCTGGCAGTCGTCTGCAGGGCTGGCAACAGGGTGAAACCGAAGTGGAGGTGACACAACTCACGGCTCTTCAGGGCGACGACGCCGAGGAGCGCGTCTATGATCTGCTGCTGGAGCGCTGGACGGAAGATAAGCCGGCCTACTATGTAGGCGGTCCAGACACGTTTCTGGCTGCCGAATCGGAAACAGCAGATCCCAGTTTTGACCTCGCCTGCACCGTGGCGGTCGCCAGCGCCCTTCAAGGCATGATCGGCAGTGCCCAGGCTGAAGTGGCAACGGTCCGCCAAGTGGCCGAAGCCGTAAGTCAGCTCCGCTTGCCGCCGTCAGAGGACGCCTCAGCTGTCCTGGCTGTGCCGGCGACCCTACCGGCCGTGCCCGACGTCAACTTTTATTTGCGAGAAGGTCGGTGGGACGAGCAGGCCTCCATGCTGGAAGCCCAGTTGATCCGTCAACATGCCCGGACCATACGCCGCCGTCTGTCCAGGCCAGCCCTGACAGGCAGTGGCAGGAGTGACACCTCCGCCGGCCTCATCGTGCGGGACCTCGAACTGCTGGGCGACTCCGGGCTTCCTGCACAGGTGAGCTCGACCCTGGAGTTCCGTCTGCGGGGCGCTGGACTGCAAAGCAGGCAGGAAGGTGACCGGGTGTTTGCGCTCCCCCTGGGCCAGGGCGAAAAGACGCGCTGGCTGCTGCTGCTTGATCAGCTGATCGACTTCAAGGTGGCCGGCGGGAGCGGCGGCCCGGCGGCCCTGGTGGGGACCCTGAGCGCTGAGACACTTGTGATCGGCCACTTCCGGTTCAACCTGGAACTGCAGGCGACCCAGGGCGTCCAGGAACACTTCCTCTTCTCCCCCGAGGGCGTCATCGTAGGCCGCCTCGCGGTGGAAGAGGTGACGCTGCACCCATCGGGACCAGAGGTGTCCTCTGCTGAAGCGCCGGGCGTAGGTCAGCAGATGGCCAGGGCCGTGCAGACAGGCGAGCACCTGGCAGAACAGTTCCGGCAAGTGGGCGCGCATCGGCTGGCGCGTACCCGAGTTTCTGGCAATTGAATTTGGGCGGGGGCGGTGGCTTCAGCAGGTGGCCCAAGTGTGAGGGCACTTTTAAACCCTGTCCTGCCAACTGCGTGGCACCACTTCGCTTGCCCCACGCTCCCCTGCTGTCACGTGGCCGCAACCCGCCAAGACACTGGCTTACTCCGGTAAGGTGACGCCAAAACTCACTGCGCCGGTGTCCAGATCATAGTGGCCGCCAACAATTTTGAGCTTTCCACGCTCCACGGCTTCAGCGAGAATGGCTGAGCGCTGTAACCGCTGGATGGTCAGGGCTGTGTTGGCCCGCACAACCTGATCGACACGGGCCGCGCCTTCGCCCTTGCCGTAAAGCACTGCTGGGCGAATGGCGGCCACCAGCGTCTCTATGTTGCCGGGCGCCAACGCCCTCCGTTCAACAACGTCCATCGTTGCCGTGACCGCGCCACAGCGTTCATGTCCCAGCACCACCAGCAAGGGAATCCCCAGTTCAGCAACGCCGAACTCCAGACTCCCCAGGGCGGCACCGTCCAACACATGACCAGCTGTGCGGATCACAAAAAGGTCACCCAGCCCTTCATCGAAGATGAGCTCCGGCGCCTCACGAGAATCTGAGCAGGCAAAAATAATGGCGTATGGCTGCTGCTTGGCAGCGACCAGCGTCCGGCGTTCAAGGGTATTGTCCGGGTGGGTCATCTGGCCCTGTTGAAACCTCAGGTTGCCCAGCGTCAGCTCGCGGAGTGCCGCGTCTGGGTCCGTGATAGGAGAGCGGGCCAGATTACTCCCCGGCGCCGTTGCTTGTGCCAGCACCGCTGGTTTGAGCCCGAACAGGGTCACCCCGGCAAGCGTCTGGACAGCCCTCTGAATGAATCGGCGACGAACGGGTTGAAGCGTGGCTTTTTCTTTCATGACTTATCCTTGCAGTCAATAGAAATGGAATAGCGGGCGCATTGAGTCAAGCCAGGTAAAAGCGTCCTGGGGGCTGATTTCTTCCTTGACTGACACCTATCTCAGGACAAAGAGATGGGTTTGATGGGGAGGCCCCCGGAGTGCACCAGAAAGTTGAACAGGTGGCCATCACGGCTGAACTGTGTGCGTCAAAGAGCCTTATGCATCAAGTAGGGGGGCCTGACGGCAGACGGAGGCCCTGAATCTTGGCAACCTCACACATTCAGGCTCAATAAGAAAAGTAGACCTGAAGCTCTCTACATATGCACGTAGTACTACCCCTGCCCTTCACACAGCTTCAGCAGAAAAATAATTCGGTCTGGTGCGCGGGTATAGCCCCAAACAATACCTTGGGACTATGCCAGTTGCTGCGTTGACCGGCACCAGGCTGCGTGTATCAGTGGGTGTACTGCTTCAGATTACCGAGGTTCACAGTATTGACAGAGGTACCTTCAAACAGCGATTTACGCATGGTGGTACTGCCTAAAAAGTCATTGCTGTCATCAATCTTGATGCCGAACCCATACCCATTCACAGAGATTTCGAAGTCAAAGTTTGACCCGTCTTTCTCGTACCAGTAGAAGCGCACGTCGCTGCTGGTGCATCCAAAGACCTGAATGGCATCCAGGTAATCTCCCGGTTCCGTGACCATCTTCAGCTGACCGTGCCAGCCAATCCCGGTCCCTTTAACAGCCACCCAGATTTCTGCTTTCCCCTTGGTCCAGGGTTCCATGTCGTCATAGAGGTCCAGCCGCACCAGCTTGACCTGGTAACAACCCTGAGCAGCCATTGCCGCGCTGGGTAAAGGCGCTTCCTTCAGCAGCTGACCGTCGGCGTCTACCCGCTCATTGACGCCCACCACCACCACGGGCGCACTTGGAGGCGTGCGGCCATCAAGTTGATGCGCGCGGCCCTGCGCATCGTAGGCCACCACGGGCGCGTATTCGTCGCCGCCTTCTGGGGCCACGGCCACCCAGGGGATCGTGCGCGCCGGATCCCAGGCCGCGCCGCGTACAGCCACCTGCAAGTTCGGAACCTGAGCAGTGAGCGCCGTCAAGCTCTGCGCGCCGAGTTCGGTGGACAGGGCCTGCGCAAACGTGCGGGACCCGACGGCCTGAGCGGCAAGAGTGCGGTACAGGACTTCCGTATCTCCATCGAACTGGAGGGCCGTCTGCTGCGCGATCAGAGACCGCATGTTGGGGTCCGTCAGGCCGGCGGCCAGTTGCCGGGCAAAGGTATGCAGCGCCGCGTTGGTCTGGGCCTGTGTCTGCGTAGGCGCGGCCGCTACGGCCGTCGGGGCGACTGTGGGCTGACCACACGCCGCAAGCGCAAGAAGGAGGCTGAGTGTCAAGGGAACGGGAAGAAAACGAGACAGCGTCATAAAACCCCCTGGGGTCGCCCCCTGAGTCCGCAGCAACACCTGAAATTGGCTGGCAAGAGCACCATACCCTCTTAAAGCGAGCAGTAGGTCTGTACGCAGTCAGATGAACAAGTCATGAAATTTAGGCTTATACGCCGGCCTTTTCTTGAAAGCGGGCATAAACGGGCCACAGCGCCTTTAAAGACACTTGAGGTGAAGGACCTCAGAGGCAGGCATCTATCGCAGGTTCAGGGCGTATATGTCGGGAGAGCCTCCATTTTGCCTTAGGCACCGCGCCACCCCTACTGCCAGGGCTTCCCTGAAGATGACCTCTCGCTCGCCTTAGAGGAATGATTCACTGCATCTGGCCTCACTGCCTGTCATTCCTGGTACACGCCACTTCTGGTTGAAATCATTGACTGTTAGCTCAATGCCAGACCACGGACGAACGCCCGGAAATCCTCGGCATAGACCTCAGGGGCTTCCCAGGCCGGAAAGTGGCCTCCCCGTGCGGGCCGAGAATACTGCCGGACATCGTAAAACCGCTCCGCCCATTCTCTCGGAGCTGTCACCAGATCGGCGGGCCACATGCACACGGCGGTCGGTACATTGACGTGATCCTCTGCGGTTAGAGGGGGGCGAAAATGACGATCATCGAAGTAATAGCGCATGGACGAACCAATCGTTTCCGTGGCCCAGTAAATCATCAGATTGTCAATGAGCAGATCCAATGGAAAGACATCCAACACGTCTTCCCCCGCACCGTGGTCGCTCCATAGGGCAAACTTCTCCACGATCCAACTTGCCAGTCCCACCGGACTATCACTCAGCGCAAAGGCGAGGGTCTGGGGCCGGGTGTAATGCACATGTTCGTAGGCGCCCTCTTCCCGCGCCCACTGGTCGGCCTGCGCCAGGTAGTCGGTTTCCGATGGTGACAGGGGACGGGACGCCGGGGTCAACGGGGGGTCTGCGACGGCAGAGAGGTGAATCCCTGTCACTGCTCCCAGAAACTTCATGGCCAACCGGGTGGCTACACCTGCGCCGATATCAGTCCCAGACGCGAAATACTGGGTATATCCCAGCTCCTCTGTCATCAGGCGGTGAAAAAAATCTTCGGCCAGGACCTGATGTGGCTGGCGAGGCCGATCGGAGAAGCCAAAGCCAGGCAGGGCGGGCATGATGACGTCAAACGACTCATCGGCAGCGCCTCCAAACGCTTCAGGGTCGGCCAGGCGAGGCGCCAGCCGCTGATACTCCGCGAAACTGGAGGGCCACCCATTCATGAGCAGTAGGGGCCGAGGGCGCGGTCCCCTCCCCTTCAGCAGAAGGTAGTGAACTCCAAATCCGTCAATCTCGACCCGGAACTGCGGAATGGCATTCAACCGCTCTTCTGCTGCGTCAAAGTCATACGAGGTCTGCCAGTGGCCGATCAGCGTTCTCAGCACCCCTGGGTTCATGCCATAGCGCCAGTCGGCTGTGACGGCGTCGCTCCACCGGACGGCCGCCAGCCGACGCCGGAGATCGTCCCGCAGCTCCTGGGAAAACTGCACGCGAAATGGCTCGCTTCGCCCCTGCCGGCCCTCGCTCAATTCTGTTACCATATAAATATCTTGAGTGGTAACCGCGTGTTTGGCAAGGAGGTGACGTATGCCAGAACACCGTGAAGGCACGCCCGAAAGATTTCGGGCGTTGGAGTCGTTCCTCTGGCATGACTTTGCTGATGGGGCGCCAGGCTGGCTTGTCTGGAACCAGCGACTCTGGCCTGAAGTCCCTGAAGCTGAAGTCACGACCTCCTGTGCAAACGCTCTCCAATTGCACCAGGCTCTGAGAAGCTTGCAGGCGCACAACAACGGTATCGACAGCGGCGCGCCCGACGAGGCTGCTGCACTGCTGAATCAGTTGATCGTGACTCACGGCGTGCGGCCCGCCGTCGATACCGAGGGGCAAGTGGCGCTGACTACAGCAGCCCAGGGCAATCCCACCGCGCGGCTTCTAGTATTGGCCCTTCAGGCCATGCAACTGGGCGTCTGGCGGCGCTTTAAAGTCTGCCGTGACGCCACCTGTGGCGCGTCTTATTTCGATGCGTCGAAAGCGGCAGTGAAAGCCTGGTGTTCTATGGACACCTGTGGCAGTCGGAATAAAATGCGGCGCTACCGAACGCGACGCTTACAGGAGGGCACCTAAAGCTGTTCATCCTGGGCAGGCGGCCCCAGCATGATCGTCACCAACTGCGCAAGCTGTGAGGCGCTGAGCGCCTGCCGTGAGAACCAGCGCCCGTAGAACAGGGTGCCGAGCAGGCCGGCAGTCAGCAGATCAACATCGGCGGCGTCCGGCAACGCTCCTCGCGTCCTGGCATCCGTCAGGACCGTCCGAACAGCCTGCGCGTGACTGTACTGAAGTTGGCTGTAGACCGCCGCAAGATCAGCATCGCGCTCAGCCGCGTCCATGACCGAGGGCAGGACAGAAGACCAGCGTGAAGCCTGCAGTTGAGCCGTAATAGAGGTCAGAAGCGTCGTGATGTCCTCGTGGAGGTGGCCTGTCGCCGGAACGTCCATGTGGGCGCTCAGGAGGGCGCAGGCGTCGAGGATCAGCGCTGACCGAGTCGGCCAATGCCGGTAGATGGTCGTCTTGGCAATCCCAGAGCGGCGCGCGACCTCGTCAATACTCATGCCCCCGAGGCCCTGTTCAGTCAGGAGATCAAGCGTGACTTGCAGAATGGCCGCCCTGGAACGCAAAACTCGGGCGTCCGTCCTGGGGTCTGCTGTGGCTGGGGTTGATCTGGGCATGGCTTGCTTTTCCTTTAACGCTACGCTACCGTATCGTAGCGTAAAAGCTGTGGTTCAAAATGAGAGGAGGAAGTATGCAACTGGTTTCCCTGCGCATGATGACGGAGAACGTGGACCGTCTTGTTCAATTTTACGAAGCGGTGACAGGTCAGGTCGCCACCCGGTACACGGTAGACTTTGCCGAACTGCGCTGGTCGGCGGTGGCCCTGGCCATCGGCCATCCCAGAACAATGGCTCACATGGGCGCTGAACTGGTGCGTCCAGCGGCCAACCAGAGCGTCATTGTTGAGTTTCTGGTGGACGATGTTGATCAGGTCTTCGAGCGGGTCCGGCAGGTGGCCGAGGTGGTTCAGGAACCCATCACGCAGCCCTGGGGCAACCGGTCTCTGCTCTGCCGTGATCCAGACGGCACGCTGCTCAATTTCTTTACCCCTGTGACCGCCGAAGCACGCCAGCGTCAGCAACCCGCAGAGGGCTGACGCGGACAGTGAACTCCGCCGTGCAAGGCTTCGCAGCTCTATCCCAGCTATAACGCACGTCCTAAACTGTCACTCCACCTGGATTCACTGCTGAGGCACCAAGAGAATCGAAGCGCGTCAAGCTATGATTGATAGGGGGCGCCGCACCACTGACAGGCGATTGAGGCTCTGCTCAGTTGGGATGCGGCGCCTCTAGTCGGTGGTCACGTTCAGCTCAGCACCAACAGATGGCGTACCTGACCCCTGCTCGCACGGCAAGGCTCTACGCCTTCAATTGACCTTCAGTCCCTTATGCACCCTTGCAGCTTGGTTTCTTTGCAGTGTGTAGGGCACTGGCCAGTGCCTTCTTCCACTGGGCGGACTGCGGTTTTACAGTGGCGCCTATGGACATGACTGGGAACACCATCCTGATTACCGGCGGCGGCAGCGGCATTGGCCGCGCCCTCGCTGAGGCCTTTCACCAGCTGGGAAATCAGGTGGTGATTGCCGGTCGCCGTCAAGACGCCCTGGACGCCGTGACGGCGGCCCACCCTGGGATGCGGGGAATTCCCCTTGACCTTGAAAGCGCCCACGGCATTCAGACCTTCGCCGAGCACCTTCTTCAGGAAGTGCCGTCCTTAAACATGGTCATCCATAACGCTGGCGTCATGATCAACGAAGACCTCAAAGACGGCACCACCGAAGCCGCCGAAACGACGGTCACCACCAACCTGCTCGGTCCCATGCGTCTCACTGCCGCCCTGATCGGGCATCTGCTCGAGCAGCCCCGCGCGGCCATCTTGACGGTGACGTCTGGGATTGCCTACTCGCCCTGGGCCCTTACCCCGGCCTACAGCGCCACGAAGGCCGGTCTGCACGCCTACACCCAGACTCTGCGCTACCAGCTTCAGGACACGGCGGTGCAAGTGATTGAGCTGATTCCGCCCTTTACACAGACGGAACTGCAGGGCCCGCAGCAAGCCACAAATCCCCATGCTCTCCCACTGGCCGACTACATCAGGGAAACGATGCAGATTCTCACAGAGCAGCCAGACGCCGAAGAAGTGGTTATTGAGCGGGTCAAGCTGCAACGGTACGCCGAGCGGCGCGGAGAAGCGGACGCCCTCTTCAAGGCCCGCAACGACGCCGCTTACGGCCGCTGAACTGGGACGCGCTGCAGCTTGATGCTCCTGCTGGTTCTCTGACTTAGGCCGTTGGCTGCACGATGTTGTACGTCAAATGCGTGGCGTGGGGCGACTGGACGACACGAACACGTTCCAAGGGAACGCGCTGCCCGAGATGGCCGAACAGCGGCAAGCCCCCACCCAACAGGACGGGCACCAGATGAATCTGCAGGGCGTCCAGCAGTCCGGCTTGGAGACATTGCCGGGCAAGGTCCGCGCCGCCAGCCACGCAGACATCCTGGCGGCCGGCGGCTTCGCGGGCCTGGGCCACACACCGGTGAAGGCCATCCGTGACGAAGGAGAACGTGGCCCCTCCGCGCGTGATGGTGGGCCGTGGCTGATGGGTCAGGATGAAATGCGGCACGTGGTACTCAGTGTCAAAGCCGTCGGGCGCCGTCCCAAAGGCTGTATGCCCCAGGATGATCGCCCCGATGCCGTCCAGGAGTTCCCGCTTGATGTCGTCGGCGGCGCCTTGTTCAGCGAAATACCAGTCGTGCAGACCCCCGTCCTCGCCCTGTGGCCCTGCGATAAAGCCGTCAAGAGACATGGCCAGGTCAAGAAAGACGAGAGACATCAGCGTAGCCCGTGACGACTAAGAGGGTGAAACCATCCGTGTATACGCATCAAATTCTCCTGGTGAAGGCTCGCCGCTGAGTTCTGAGTCCCTCTGCCGTCGCCAAGCTGAGCAGACTTGGCTGGAAGAGGCGCTGCGCCCGTGACCTGATGAAGACTACGCAGCCATCAAGTCGCCGATCCAGCCGAGGCCAGGTGCAGTACAGCACCTTCAAGACGATGCTGGCAAGGCAGACCTGAATGTAGAGCGTCATCTGTGGACCCAGTGCAGTTGGCTTTCTCACTGCGCGGGCTACGGACAAGCGAACCCCTTCCTGTCCTGGCAGACTATGCCTGGCTCTCCAACCCACAGCAGCTTTGACTTTAGAAGTCTTCGACCTCGCTTTGCACGTCATTTTCTTCTAACGCGACATAGCGCCGGGTGGTGTCCACTGAAGAGTGCCCGAGAAACAGGCCAACGCGGGTAAAGTCTTTAGTGGCGCGGTATAGGCGTGTCCCTGAGTGCTTGCGCGCGGCGTGAAAGCCTCGCCAGGCATGCCCCTGCCCCGCTGCGCGGAACGCAAGTGACATCTGGTACTTCGCCTGGTGGTACGTCCAGTCGAACAGCGCGCCCTCTGAACGGACAGGGGCGAGGCCCGCAAGGGCGGCGCGGACCCGCTTGCCCAGAGGGACCTGCCGAATTTTGCCGCCCTTCCCGTGGACAGTCAGCTGGCTCCCCCGCAGGTCGCCCACGGTGACATTCAGCGCCTCGCTGATTCGGAGCCCTGCATGGGCACAGAGCAGCAGGAGGGCCGCAAGACGGGGCTCACACTGAACCAGCACCTCGTCGATCTCGTGCATATACGGCGGGTTCTTGACGATGCCCGGCGTGGGATCAGGCGGGACGTGGGCGTCCTCGAAGGGCTGGGCTTCTGTCGCGCCCGCCCAGCGCAACGCCCGGTACAGCGCCCGCGCGCCCGCCACGTACTGCGCCACGGTTGAAGCACTCAGCGTGCCCGTCCGGCCACGGCCCTGTGACGGCCGGGTCTGGAGCTGCGCCACATAGCGGCCGCCGTCGCGCCGACCCGGCCGGAGCAGTTGGACCCCCTGAGCCTGTGCCCACGGCACAAAATCCCGCACAGCCAGACTGTAGGCCTCCAGTGTTTTTGGACTGGTGCGCGCTCCTTTGCGGCTGCCAGCAAGCATGTACGCCATCGTCATCTGGACCAGCAGCTCAAGATCGTAGGTGGCGGCTGCCTCAACGGCCCGCACCCGGAGGGCCTGATCGGTGAGGTTGGTCAGGGCCAGGGTGTCCGCAGACCGGACAAGGCTCATGGGCAAACTCCTGAAAGAGACTGACATGGAGAGCATGAAGAACAGGGCCGCACGGGCCCTTATGGTACTGGCTCGCCTTTATGTTTGACACTAATACCGGCAAGCCAGCACTTGACCCCCAGCCCTGAGCAGATCGGACGGCACGGCCTGTTTTTCCCTTTCGGGCACTTCTCCAAGGCTGGGCACCTGCTGGTAACTCTCAGCCTGGCATTCAAAGAGTCCAAAAATCACACCCTGGACGCGGTAGTATAGGCCGCAATGACGTCGCTGACGTATTCGAGTTTCAAGTGGGGTGCTTCATCACGGTGACCGATCTGGGGCAGGCGCGGAACGAGCTGGCGGCTTTGACTGCCCAGCTTCAGCATGTAAGTGCGCCGGCCGACCTGACCATGCTGCACCGGGACGCCGCTTACGTTGCGCTGGACCTGGGCGAATCGGCCCTGGCCATGACCCACGCCGTGCAGTGTCTGGACGCGGCCCGCAGTGCCGGCGAGCCAGCGCTAGAAGTGAAGGCGCATGTCACGGTGGCCCTGGTGATGGGCGAGGCTTACGATGACCTGGGCGCCAGCAGCCACTTCGCCGAGGCCGACGCCCTGTCCCGCGCCAGTGGCTACGTGCGCGGCGTGGCCCTGGCAGCGGTCAATGCGTCTCATTTTGAGCTGGAACGCGGACTGTACGGCGCGGCCACCTTGCGGCTGCACGCCCTGCTGACCTCCGAACACGCTGCTGGCCTGCTGATTGTGGATGAGCGCGTGGGCACCGAGCTGTACCAGTCGTTTCACATCAACTATGTCAAGGGATCAAGTCTGGCCCTCCGCCAGAACGAGGTGCCACCGGGTCTGCGCCCAGGCGTGGAAGCCCAGGTCCAGACGTCGGCCGCTGTGCTGGGGACCATGCGCCGCGACGAACAGCTGGCGCCGCGCTGGCAGCCAGACATTCTGGATTCCCTGACGGCCTACGCCCTGCTGCGCCGCCATACCGATGAGGCCCTGGCCCTGGCCACCGAACGCATTCACCTGGCCCGCGCCAGTGGCATCAGAACGCATCTGGGCCGCGCCCTGCTCGAACGCGCCGGCGTGCATGCCGAGCGCCGCGCCTGGGCCGCCGTCATCACCGATGCCCAGGAGGCCGCGCTGCTGTTTGAGCAGGACAGCCGGGAACTGCTGGCCGTTCACGCCTGGCAGGCGGTCGCCGACGCCCGCGCGCAGCAGGGGCACTTCCGCGAGGCGTTTGGGGTGCAGCGGCAGCTGACGCAGCGCACCGAAGCGCTCTACCGCGCCTTTTTTCAGCAGGGCGCGCAGCTGCGGCAGATTGAACGGCAGGCCCGCGAGGCCGAGGTGCGCGCGCAGGCCATGGCGGAGGCGGCCACCCACGATCCACTGACTGGCGCTCCCAACCGCTCGGTGGCCCTGGAAGCTCTGGCAGCCCTCTGGGAAGAGGCCCAGCGGGGCCGGGTCAGCAGTGTGGCCCTGATGGACATTGACCACTTTAAGAGTGTCAACGACCGTTTTGGGCACGCCATAGGCGACGAGGTTCTGATTCGGGTGGTGCAGCATCTCAGCGCTCAGCTAAGTGACCAGGAATGCCTGGCCCGCTTTGGCGGCGAGGAGTTCCTGCTAATTTTGCAGGGCCTGACTCTGGCCGAAGCGCAGCAGGTCTGCGAGGAGCTGCGCGCCGCCCTGCACACCCTCACCTGGGACGATCTCGCTCCGGACCTCACCGTCACCGGGAGCTTCGGGGTCGCCATCATGCAGCCGGGCATTCCACTCAAGCGTACCCTGCAAGAAGCCGACGCAGCGCTCTACGCCGCCAAAGCCGCCGGCCGCAACATGGTGCAACTGGCTGACCCGTTTCGACTTCAGGGGGAGGGTCAAGCAGAAGGCGCCGAACATCCATCTGTCCCGAGGGCCAGCGAGAAGACAGGGCCTTAAGACAGAGATTTCTTGCTTTCGCCGCCGGCTTCCTTGCCCCTCTACCAGACAAAACGCCACTGTCCAGCCGGCTGATCCGACCTCCCTGGCCACGCCTTGACGCACCCCCCCAGGGGGGGTAGCATCCGCGCATGACGACGGAACTTTCGATTACCGGGATGACCTGCGGCCACTGCGAGCGTGCGGTGCGTGAAGCGCTGCTGGCCGTTCCAGGTGTGGAACACGCTCAGGTGAATCTGCCAGCAGGCCAGGCCACGGTGACAGGTTCGGTTGACCCGCAGGCGCTGGTTCAGGCGGTCAGTGCAGAAGGCTACAGCGCCCAGCTTCGCGGCTGACATGGCGCGCGCCGCCTGTCACGACCCCGCCACCCTCTGCATGCCCGAGGAAGCGCGCAAGCGGGCCGCGCGGCGCCTGAGTATTGCCCGCGGGCACCTGGACAGCATTGTGCGGATGCTGGACGATCCCAATGTGTACTGCGTGGACGTGCTGCGGCAGATCAAGGCGGTTCAAGGCGCACTGTCGGGAGCGGGTGAGGTGGTCCTGCGCGGCCATTTGGAGGCCCACGTTGCCACCGCCTCCACACGCGGGGACAGCCTTGAACTGGTCGAAGAGCTGATGGAAGCCTTGAAATACACCTGAAGGCTACCGGCGGGCATCAGTGACTTGACCCGACAGCCTAGCAAAGGTAAACACAACAGGCAGCCCTAAGATCAGGGCCGCCTGCTGTTTTGATGTGGCATAGGGCCAGCGCGCTTTTTTACTGTGCCGGCGGCAGGTCAGGCACGGTTCCCGAGCAGTTGGCGTTGACCACCAGCAGCTGACACACCTTCTGCCCAGTGCTGTTTACACCGGCAGCGCCGGCGGGGGGCTTGGCGTACACGCGCTCTTTCCAGACCTGCCACAGCATCATGCCGTCGCCGGGTCGGCCCTTGTTTTTCATGTAGGTGGCCAGGGTTTCGACGTTGTAATAGCGGGTGGCCTCGTTGTTGGTGCCGGTGTTCATCTCGGCGTCGTACACAGTGCCGGGTTCGGCGTTCAGTTTCAGGATGGCGCCGCCGCTGCCCTCAGGGGCGACTTCCAGCCCCATGGCGATAGGGCCACCGTAAATGGCGCGGTAGCTCTCGTAGCCCTCGCGCGGATCATAGTAGGTGCCGCCGTCATAGGACATCAGGTTGACGCGGTCAATCTTGGCGCCCAGGTCACGCACCACGCGGTACATGGTGCCGCCAAACGGACTGCCCCACTGCACCTTGCCTTCTTCCCAGGGCGTGCCTTTCACGTAATAGGCACCTGTACTCCAGCCCGCAATGCTGATCTGCGTGTTCAGGCCACGCGCGGCAATCTCGGCATCCAGGGTGTTGATGATGTTCTTGATTTCGGCGTCTTTACTGCATGAAAATTGGGCGTCTGCCAACTTATTGCAGCTGCTGCCGCTGGATTCCCAGTCAATGTCCACGCCGCTGGCCCCCAGGTCCTCGGCCAGATCAACCACGCGCTTGGCGTTAAAGCTGGCCCACTGACTGCCCTGGCTGTACGCCCAGCCCCCCACACTGATCCAGACCCGCGTGCCGCGCGCTTTCAGAGCGGCGACATTGTTACGCAGGGTCTGTGCCTGCGCCGCCGTGAACTTCCGCTGACCGTTGGGGGTAGACGCGCCCTCGGCAAATTCAAAACCGGCCACCGCCTGATCGAAGGCGTAGCTGCCTTTGACATAGGTCGTATCTGGGCGGGCGAACGACAGGTTGAGGTCGGTGTAATAAGGCGGAATGTTGCTCGTGGTCAGGTCGCTCACGCTGGTCTGCCAGGTGCCCGCGTACCCCACATAAATGGCCTTGTTGGTTGAAGGCGGCGGGGTAGAGCCGATGGAGACAGTCACGCTGCTAGAGGCGATGTTGGTATTGCCAGCGGCATCGAAGGCTTTGGCGCTGTAGCTGCGGCTCCCGTTGTTGGCACTCGTCACCGCCTCCGACGCCGTGAACGGCGCCGTCGTATCAGTGCTCAGCAGCCGCGTGCCCTGATAAAACTCCACCTTCGTCACCCCCACGTTGTCCGACGCTGTGGCCGTGAGCGTCACGTTCCCGGCACTCGTCACCGTCCCTGGACTGGCGCTGAGACTCACGGTGGGGGCGGTGGTGTCACCGCCCGGGGGTGGGGTGGTCGTGCCCGCACAGCTGGCGCCATTGAGGGTGCAGGTGTTGACGCCCGTGAGTTGCCCAGAGCCGTCATAGCCGATGGTGACACTGCCACCGGCGGGGATGGTGGCGCCGCCCCAGGCGTTGGGGGTGATGGTGTACAGACCACTGCTGTCTTTGGTGATGCTGCCGCCCGCACCCCAAGCGCTGCTGCCGGCAGCAGCGTTGCCATTGAACTTGAACTTGAGGGTCCAGCTGGTGATGGCGCTGGGGCCCGGGTTGGTGAGGGTGATGCGGCCGGTGAAGCCCGTGTCCCAGGTCCCCGTGCTGTCAAACGTCGCTGTCGGGCCGGTCGCCTGCACTTGAAGCAGCGAATCTTGAGCCCCAGCCACACCTGGGTCCGGGGTCTGGGAACAGGCAGCCAGAGCCAAAAGGGCAGTCAGCAACAAGCGGGTGCGCGGGAATCGGTACACGGCAAGCCTCCTTGTCAGGTCAGACAGAAATGGCGGCCCAGAGACAGGGCGACTCTATTCAGCTGTGGCGACTTCACCGTTATACATCTGGCTCAGGACAAGAATGTGAAAATAAATTGCTGCATATCTAGACAGATAGAGCACCGCCGAAGATGGCCTCTTTCGTGTATAGCGTGCTGATTCACTTAAGCGCCTCAAGAATGGGTTTGTTTTTTCTACTATTCAACAAAGCTGAAGAAAATAATTTTCTTGTTTTATCTGATGATCGTATCTGGTTAGCGAGGCACAAGGCTGCGCTCAACAAGTGAGTCGGCATGGTGTTCATCGGAGGTCACTCGCCACATTCATGGGCGCCGGCCTGAGTTGATGCTCCTGAGGTCCATAGAGAGGGCGATGCCCCAATCTCTCCTACCGGCATACGTTCCACGCATTCTCCGACCTATTTCCGACTTCTCAGTTGAAGAGACTCAAGCCAATCCGCTGCTGATGCAATCACGAGATGAAGAACGCGCTGGACCCGTCAGCAACGACTTCGACAGCCTGTTTAGGAGGTCAGCTCTCCGCTCTGGCGCAGGGCCACGCGGCGGCGTTTGACGGCGTACATCCGCTCGTCGGCCAGGCGCAGCAGGGTCTGCGGCTCGCCTTCCTGGCTGTGGGCCACCCCCACGCTGGCCCCAGCCTGCGGCGCCAGCTGACGGGCCGCCAACACCGCCGTGTCTACCTGGTCCAGCAGTAGTTCCTCGTTGGTGGGGGCCGTCAGCACCACGAATTCATCGCCGCCGTAGCGGTATACCTGGCCTGCGCTGCCCACTTCGGCGGCCAGCGTGGCCGCAAATACACGCAGCAGCTTGTCCCCCTGGGCGTGACCGCCCACATCGTTGACTGCTTTCAGGCCGTCCACATCGGCCATCACGAGCATGAAGGGCACCGCCGAGGGCTGGGCCAGGTCCTGTTCCAGGGCGCGGCGGTTCAGGACCCCTGTCAGCACATCCCGCCGGGCCCAGGCCCGCGCCTGGCGGTGGTCCAGGCTGGCGCGCAGGGACCGCGCCGCCGCTTCAAAGAGCGAGCGCTCGGCGGCGCGCCAGCCCCCCTGCGGATGACCGTTCAGGCGCGCGGCCACCAGCCAGAGGGTCTGGTCGGCGTCCATGCCCACCGGTGCCCAGGCCAGGGCCTGTAGGTCAGTTGGTCCAGGGAGGCCCAGCGCCTGAGCGTCATCCAGCAGCGTGGGCCGCTCTGTGCCGGGTAAGTGCGGCCGCAACAGGCGGAACAGCTCATCACCCTCCAGGGCCGCACGCTGTTCGGGCTGAACGCGGGGATGCAGGTGCCCCACGCTGAGCGCGCCCTCATCTCCGTGTATCACCAGCAGCCCCGTCACATCGCTGTGCATGGCCTCGCCCAGCAGGGCGGCGGCGGCCAGCAGCGCGTCCTGGGGCTCCAGGTCCAGGCTCAGCAGCTGTGAAATGCCGTCCAGGGCCTGCGACTGCGCCAGACTGCGCTGCAACTCGGCGCTGTGTTCGCGCTGCGCGTCCAGTGAGAGGGTCAGGCGCTGCTGATAGGCGCGCAGTTCTAACTCGGTGACCACGATGTCCGCCAGGTCTTGCAGCGCCTGAAGGTCCTGCGGGGTCAGGGGATGTGGCTGGGTGTCCGTGACGCACAGGGTGCCGATGCGGTGCCCGCTGGGCATCACCAGCGGGGCGCCGGCGTACATATGCACGTGGGGCTCGCCCGTCACCATCGGGTTCTGAGCAAATCGCGGGTCCAGGTGGGCATTGGGCACCACAAGCGGCTGGTCCTGCTGAATGGTCCAGGCGCAAAAGGAGTCGGCGCGCGGCGCGGTGGTGTCGCCTACCCCCACCGACGCCTTGCCCCACTGCCGGAACTGGTCCACGAAGTTAATCACCGCCACCGGCGTTTTCAGGATGGCGGCGGCCAGCCGAGCAATCCGGTCAAATTGCGGCTCGCGCGGCGTGTCCAGAATGCCGTAGTACGCCAGGGCCATCAGGCGGGCGGACTCGTCAGGCAAGGTGGGGGCGCCGGTCATGGCCCCATGCTAGAGCAAGCGTGACTGTGTTCTCCATGCCGCTGGCTGGGGGCACCAGGCGGCATGCTAACAGGATGCGCGCGCCTCTGCCCGACGACCACCTGCCCCTGCGGGAGCGCCTGCGCGACCTGCGCGCCACGCTGGCGCTGGTGTGGCAGGCCAGTCCCCGCCACAGCCTGACCTACGCCGCCACCAGTCTGGCGGGCAGCGCCCTGCCGGCGGCCAACCTGTACGTGGGCAAGCTGCTGCTTGACGAGGTGGCCCGCGCCGCACAGGGCGGGGTTGCCTACACCTCGCTGCTGACCTTACTGGGCGCACAGGTCAGTCTGGTGGTGCTGGGAAGCCTGCTGTCCACCGTGCAGAGCGCCGCGCAGCAGCTGCTGGGTGACAGCCTGCAACACGGGGTCAGCCGCCGCATTCTGAACAAGGCCGCCACCCTCAGTGTCGAGAACTTCGAGAACGCCGAGACCTATGACCGGCTGCAACAGGCTTACCGGGAGGTGGGGTCAAGGCCCCTGGGGGTGGCCACGCAACTGGTGTCGCTGGGGGGCGCGGCCGTCACGCTGGGCTCGGTGGGCGCCCTGATGGCCACGCTGGGGCCCTGGGTGCTGCCACTGGTCGTGCTGGCCAGCGTGCCAGGCGTGGTCGTGGGCAACCGCTTTGGGGTTGAAGGCTACCGCATGCTGCGGCGGCAAACCCACGACGCCCGCGTGCAAAATTATCTGGGCAGCCTGCTGACCTCGGACGCGCATGTCAAAGAGGTGCGCCTGTTTGGCTTCGAGGGCGAGCTGTTGCGGCGTTGGCGCGACTATTACCTGGGGTTCCGGCAGCATCTGGTGGCCCTGGTGCGCCGCCGCGCCGGCTGGAGCTTCGGGGCGGCGCTGCTCAGCGCCCTGCTCATTGGCCTAGCCAGCGCGCTGATTCTGCGCCGGGCGGCGGCAGGCGAGGTCAGCGTCGGTGAATTCAGTGTGTTTGTGCTCGGCATCGCGCAGGTGCAAGGCACCGTGAGCAGCCTGCTGGGCGGCGGCAGCGCGGTCTACCAGAACCTGCTGTACATGCGTAACCTCTTTGACTTTCTGGAGTTGCCCACCCGGAACCTGGACGCGGGAGAGGTCTGGTCCGGCCCTATCCACACCATCGAATTTCGGGAGGTCGGCTTCCGGTATCCCCTGACCGAGCGCGATGTGCTGCGGGGGGTCAGTTTTACCCTACGCCGCGGCGAGGCGCTGGCCCTGGTGGGCGAGAACGGCGCGGGCAAGACCACGGTGGTCAAGCTACTGACCCTGCTGTTCGTGCCCACCAGCGGGCAGATTCTGCTCAATGGCCAGGACGCCGCGCGCTTCAGTCCCCGCAGCGTGCAGCGGGAAATGAGCATCATCTTTCAGGATTTTGGGCAGTACCAGCTGACAGCCCGCGACAACGTGGCGCTGGCCGACGCGGCGCAGCCCGAAGGCGCCGCGCGGGTGCCCGCAGCCCTGGAGCGGGCTGGGGCCGACTTCGTGGCGGGCCTGCCCGAAGGCCTGGACACCCCACTGGGACGGCTGTTTCAGGGGGGGCGGCAGCTGTCGGGCGGGCAGTGGCAGCGCCTGGCCCTGGCGCGGCTGTACCACAGGGACGCCTCGGTGCTGATCTTTGACGAGCCCACGGCGGCCCTGGACGCCCGCGCCGAGTTCGACACCATTCAGGCGCTGCGTGAGCAGACGCGCGGCCGCCTGACCCTGCTGATTTCGCACCGCTTTTCGACGGTGCGCCTGGCCGATACCATCGTGGTGCTGGAGGGCGGCAAGGTCACCGAGCGCGGCACCCACGCCGAGCTGATGGCGCGCGGCGGTCACTACGCCGAGATGTACACCTTGCAGGCGCGCGGCTACAGCGAAAGCGCAGGGCCAGCGTGATGATGTGGCGGCACGGCGGCGCCGTGTAAAGCGCCGGTGTCAGTCCAGCCAGTCCACCCTCAGACAGCCCCCCTCTGGCCCTGACCTTTCATGCCTGCGGTCTTTGCCCTGGTCTGATGAGACGAGCGCTGGCAAAAGCCGCAACGCACCCGCCAGCCCACCAGCGTTATGCTGCGCGGCGATGAACGGTTCGTGGGGCCCAGCGCAGGACGTTTTGTGACCGCCGAGCAGCCGGGGGCCGACGCGGCGCTGATCGCCTTTGCCGCCTTTACCGACCAGGCGCTGCGCAGCACCAACGTGGCCGAGGTCGCGCAGCGCGCCGTTGAGGTCCTTCAGGTCACCCTGGGCAGTGTCAGTGTCGCTTATCTAGTGCCGCAGGGCCGGCTGTGGCACGCGGCGGCGCTGTCGGCCAGTGTGCCAGTGGCCCTAGCCAGCCGGCTGAGGGCGGGCCTGCCGCTGCGCGGCCCACAAATCGAGGCGGCGCTGTCGGCGCGCGACGTGCTGTTCGTGCCTCAGTGGACCGTGACCGTGCCGGACGTGCCCGACACCGAGACCTTCGGCGCGGTGGCCCTGTGTCCCACCTACCGGGGCGACACCCTGGTGGGGGTGCTGGCAATGGGCATCCAGAGCGCGGCCGACTGGACCGAGCGCGAGCGCAGTGTCTTCCGGGCGGTGGGGCGCAGCCTCAGCCTGGCGCTGGACCGCGCCCACAAAGAAGAGCAGCTGCGCCTGCACAACGCCGCCCTTCAGGCGCAGGCGCGCTCACTGGAAGCCTTTGCGCAGCTCAGCGCCGACCTGGGCGCCCAGGAACACCGCCTGGCCCTGATCCGCCGCGCGCAGGAAGTCGCGCTGGCGCTGCTGCCGCGCGGGTTTGCGGCCTACTACGAACCCGAGGGCGACCTGTGGTGCCTCAAGGCGCAGGTGGGACAGGTGCGCGACCCGGCCCGGCAGGCGGCGCTGGACGCGGGCCTGCCCTTTTCGCAGGCCCAGAGCCTGCAACTGCCGTGGGACAGCGGGGAACCGTACTATCAGGCCGCCTTTGACCCGCAGTCCGACGGCCTGAAGGTGCCGGGCGACGGCCTGGGGGCCCTGGCCAGCCTGCCGCTGCAGGTGGGCGGCGAGCGGCTGGGCGTCTTTACCGTAGGGCAATTTGAGGCCCGGCCCTGGGACGCAGGCGACCGGGCGCTGCTGGCGGCCATCACGCGCAGTCTGGTGCTGGCGCTGGAACGGGCGCGCAGCGTCACCGCGCTGCGGCACTACTCGGCCGAACTGGAACGCAGCAACGCGGCGCTTCAGGGCGCCAACGAGGAACTTGAAGCCTTCGCCTATTCGGTCAGCCACGACCTGCGCGCGCCGGTGCGGCACATTGCGGGCTTTGCCGACTTGCTGGGGCGCGCCCTGGACCCCGACACCCTGGCGCAGCCGAAGGTGGGGCGGGCACTGACCGTGATCCGCGAAGCGGCGGCGCAGATGAACGACCTGATTGACGCCATGCTCAATCTGTCGCGCGCCGGGCGCCAGGAGTTGCGGCTGGCCGAGACCAAGCTGGACGCCCTGGTGGGGAGCATCTGGGCCGAGTTCCAGCCTGAGGTGCAGGCGCGCGAGGCCCAGGGGCATCAGGTCGCCTTTGAACCGGCGCCCCTGCCCCACGTTCAGGCCGACCCAGCCCTGCTGCGGCAGGTGCTGACCAACCTGCTGGGCAACGCCCTGAAGTACACCGCGCAGACGCCGCAGGCCCGCATTGAGGTCTGGGCCGAGACCTCCCCCGACACCTGGACCGTTTTCGTGCGCGACAACGGGGTGGGCTTTGACCCTCGCTACGCCCACAAGCTGTTTGGGGTCTTTCAGCGGCTGCACCGCGCCGAGGACTTCGGCGGCACTGGCGTGGGGCTGGCCAATGTGCGCCGCATCGTGCAGCGGCACGGCGGCACGGTCTCGGCGCAGGGCGAGGTCGGTCAGGGGGCCACCTTCTGCTTCACGTTGCCGCGCCGGCCTGCTCTAGACTGAGACCTCCTGATGCCCGGCGCCCACCGGACAGCTGCAAGCGGTCCAGGCCGGGCTATCTGGTGTGACGGGCGCTGCCCGGTCCTTCCCTCCTCTGCCTGCCTCCGGAGACTTCATGGTTCACGACCTTCCCCTTGACCTGTTTCAGCCTGAGCTGGAAGCCCTGCCGGTCCCGGCCCTGCGCGCCCTGCAACTGACGCGGCTGCAGGCGATGCTGGCGCGGCAGGACAGCCAGGTGCCGGCCTACCGCGCCAAGTTCCAGGCGGCTGGCGTGAGCGCCGCCGACCTGCACACCCTGGACGACCTGACCCGCTTTCCCTTTACCCGCAAGGACGACCTGCGCGCTGCGTACCCGTTGGGGTTGGTGGCGACCCCTCGCAGCAACCTGCGGCGCATTCATGCCAGCAGCGGGACCAGCGGCCGGGCCACCACCGTGGCTTACGACGACCACGATCTGGGAGTCTTTACCGAGGTGGTGGCGCGCAGCCTGTACGCGGCCGGGGCGCGGCCGGGCATGACCTTTCACAACGCCTACGGGTACGGCCTGTTTACTGGGGGTCTGGGCACGCATGCGGGCGCCGAGCGGCTGGGGCTGTGTACGGTGCCGGTCTCGGGCGGCGGCACGGCGCGGCAGGTGGACCTGCTGCTGGACCTGCAACCAGAGGTCATCGCCTGCACGCCCAGCTACGCCCTGGTGCTGGCCGAGGCGCTTGAGGCACGCGGCGTGCACCCCGGCGACCTGGCGCTGCGCTACGCCGTGCTGGGCGCCGAACCCTGGGCCGAGAAAACGCGCGCGGCCGTGCAGGCCCGCCTGGGCGTGCGGGCGACGAACATCTACGGGCTTTCTGAACTGATTGGCCCCGGCGTCAGCAACGAGGATGTGCGCGAGCAGCAGGGCAGTTACGTCTGGGAAGACCATTTCTATCCCGAGATTGTGGACCCCCACAGCGGCGAGGTCCTGCCGGAGGGCGAATGGGGCGTGCTGGTGCTCAGTTCCATGAGCCGCTCGGCCCTGCCGCTGCTGCGCTACTGGACGGGCGACATTACGCGCCTGCTGCCGGGGGACAACCGCACCGGCCGCACCATGCGGCGCATGGACATCATTCGGGGCCGCAGCGACGACCTGATTATCCTGCGCGGCGTCAACGTGTACCCCACGCAGCTGGAAGCTGTGCTGGCCACGCTGGGACAGACCACCCCGCATTATCAGGTTGTTCTCAGACGCACGGGTCTGCTGGACGAGCTGACCCTGCGCCTCGAAGTGCCCTCAGCATCAGCCGCTTTGCAGGACGAGGTGGTGCGGCAGGTCAAAGCTCAGGTGGGGGTCACCATCCGCTGTGAACTGTGCGCGCCAGGAACCTTGCCGCGCAGCGAAGGGGGCAAACTGCGCCGGGTCACCGACCTGCGAGAAGCCAGGTAGGCCCCCACCTGGGGGGATGGTGCCCCCGTTCGTTTCATCAGAACTAAAGACTGGAAGCGCCACCGTACCGCCAGTCTGTGCTGGACTGACCTGCGGTTGTCCAGTCTTTCTGAATTGTTCCACCTCAACTGAGAGGTTAGGTTCAGATGTGGCCTGGATGAAGCCGCTACACTGGGCCGCAGCACAGGCTGCTTCCCCTCTGGACAGGCCGATCAACCGGCGTACACTGGAGCCTCAACCTCGTCAGCTTAAGGAGATTCTCATGCGTCTTACTCTTTCCTGCCTTGCCCTGACTTCGCTGCTGCTCTCTGGTTGTGGGCGGCTGACGACGCCAGCCAACTTGGCCCCCGTCACCATCTTAACGGTCCCTGTGACCGCTGCCCAAAGCGATGAGGACCTGACCCGCCAGTACGGCGGCCGCGTCGAACTGCGTACCGAGACCTTTGCGGTCATCGGCGACCCGACCCATGCGCCCTTGCAGGCGCAGGGCACCGGCCCGGCTCCGCAGGAGAATCAGGACGTGGTGGCCGTCAACCCCGGCCAGACAGAGCCTGGAATGTGGGGCAATATCGTGCGCGACTTCTGGCCCAACGCCCCTGAACTGTGGAGCAGCATCGTGCGCGATGACTGGCGTTTTAACAGCAGCGACGCCTGGGTCTCTGATACCTATTCGCCTCTACCCGTCAATACTGCCGCCTGGAAGAAGATTGGCCTGAAAGAAGCGCATCAGGGCACGGCGCTGGGTGCCGGCAAGATTATCGCCGTCATTGACACCGGCCTTGACCTGACCCACCCGATGTTTACCAATCTGCTGACCCCAGCGAACACCTGGCGGGATTTTGTGGATGACGACGCCACTCCTCAGGACCTTGGGACCGTGGGTAAAGGCTCGTTTGGGCACGGCACCGTCGTGGCCGGTATTGCCGCGCAGCTGGCCCCGCGCGCCAAGATTATGCCGCTGCGTGTGCTGGACAGCGACGGCAGAGGCGACACCCTGAATGTGGCGGCGGCCGTCGTGTGGGCCACCAACCACGGCGCCCACGTCATTAACCTGAGCCTGGGCACGAGCCGGGCTCAGGACGCGCTGACCCAGGCCATCGCCTACGCCAACAGCAAGCGGGTGCTGGTGGTGGCGGCTGCGGGCAACTTCAACAAGGCCGCGCCGGACTACCCAGCCGCCCAGATGAAAGGAGGCCGCTACAGTGTGGCGGTGGGTAGCGTCAATCAGGACGACCTGAAGAGTGATTTTTCCTCCTACGGTGAGGCCATTGGACTGATGGCGCCTGGTCAGGAGATTGCGGCGCCCTTCCCCGATAGGCGTATGGGCCAGTTCTCTGGCACCTCCATGAGTGCGCCCGTGGTGGCCGGCGCCCTGGCCCTGGGACTGGGAGAAGGTGCCGGCGCGGAGCAGACCCTCAAGGCGCTCAAGGATGAGGCGCGGCGCATTGACCGATTGGATGGAAATGCGGCGTATCAGGGCCTGCTGGGCAAGGGCCGCCTTGATCTGAAAGACTTCATTGATGAACTGGATGACTGACCTCAGGCTGCGGCCAAAGTCTGAACGCTGATGGCCACGCCGACAGAAGACCTGCAACAGGTTCTGGACGCCATCCGTACAGGTCGTCTGGAGACTGCTGCGGGGCTTCTCGCTGAGGCCACTGACCTTTCGCCAACCCACCTGAATTACGCCTGGGGGCTCTATTACAAGGCGACGGGGCAGTTGGACCTGGCCCGGCAGCAGCTCTCCGCGGCCCGCGAGGCTGCTGTGGCGGCCAGTGACCAGCTGACGGAAGCCAACATCCTGGTCGCGTTGGCCCACACCCAGCACCTGCTGCTGAACAGCCGCGAAGCCCTGACGCTCCTGCAAGAAGCTGTTCAACTGCGAGAGCGTCAGGGTGATGTCGGCGGACAGATTGCGGCGCTGTGCAATATTGCGGGCATCCACCGGAGCCTGAATGACAACTACAGTGCCATGGTGGCTGTCAGCGGGGCACAAACGCTGTTCGAGACGATGGAGCCGGCAGCCCACCCGACGGTCGAACTGGGCCTTCTCAACACGCTGTCTAACATCCTGAGCGCCCAGAACCGCACGGAAGAGGCCGCGCAGCAGTACCGCCGCTGTCTGGAGGTGGCCCAGCTGGTCGGCGACACTACGGCGTATTTCATCGCGGCGATCAATCTGGGCGACGCTTACCTGAAGCTGGGCCACTATCAGGACGGCCAGACCCTCCTGCAAGAGGTGCTGGCTCATCCCGACCTCCACCAGATTCCGGTGTTGCAGGCCAGTGTCATTCTGAATCTGGCGCTGACGAAGTTTCATCTGGACGGGCTGGACGCCCTGGCGGATGCCCAGCAGGCGCACACCACCTTTGAGCAGTTACAGGACCCCGACGGCCTGATCGAGTCGGGGCTCTTGCTGGCGCGGCTGCATCAGCGGTCGGGCCAGCTCGGCCAGAGCCGGACGGCCGCTGAGCAGGCCCTGGCCCTGGCTGAGGCCGACGGCCGCAAGCAGTCGCAGCTGGACGCCCTGACCATCCTGGCCGACGTGACCGAGGCCGCTGACCCGGCGCAGGCCGCGCGGCACCTGCGCCGGGTGCTGGTCCTGCAGACCGAATTGAATGCAGCGGCGCAGGACAAACAATTACAGGAACTGACGGCTCAGGCCGAGGTTGACAGCGCGCAGCGCCGCGCGGCCTATGAACAGACGCTGCGGCTGCAGGCCGAGGAAACTGTGCAGCGCCAGCTTCAGGAACTGGAGCGGGGCCGGCTGTACGATCCGCTAACCGGGCTGCCCAACCGCCTGATGCTGCACGCCCAGCTGGCCCAACACATTGAACAGGCACAGCGCCAGGGCACTGAGTTTCTGCTGGTGTCCGCCGACCTGAACCGCTTTCAACTGGTCAACGACACCTACGGTCATGACGCGGCCGACGAGCTGCTGCGCGTGGTCGCCGGGCGCCTGCGCGCAGCGCTGCGCGGCGACGAGGTGGTCGCGCGGGTGGGGGGCGACGAATTTACCCTGTTGCTGGGCGGTGGGGGCCACGGTTCCCGGCGCCTGCAAGACGCCATAGACGCCCTGAATCAGCCGGTGGTGGTGGGGGGCCAGAGCCTGCGGATGTCCTGGAGTGTGGGTGCGGCCTGCTGGCCTGCCGACGCACGCGACCCCGAGGCGCTGCGCCAGGCCTCTGAACTGGCCCTGTATGACGCCAAGACCAGCGGCGAGAGCTGCGTGTATTACGACCGCCGCCAGCACGCCCACGCTGGCCTGGAGCGCGCCCTGGCGCACGCGCTGGAACGGAGTGAATTCGAGCTGCATTTTCAGCCCATGCTGGACGTGCGGACGCGCCGCGTGGTCTGCGCCGAAGCCCTGCTGCGCTGGCGCAGCGCCGAACACGGCCTACTTTTTCCAGGCAGCTTCATGCCGATTCTGGAACGCAGCGGCCAGATTGTGGAGGTCGGCGCCTGGGTGCTGCAGGAGGCCTGCCGCCACGCCGCCTGCTGGAAGGGCGTGCGGGTCGCCGTCAATCTTTCGGCGCAGCAGTTTGCCAGCCGTGACCTGCGCCGGGTGGTGGCTGCTGCGCTGGAAGCCAGCGGCCTGCCCCCCGACTGCCTGGAGCTGGAAATTACCGAGAGCCTGATGATGCAGTCCCCCGAACGGGCGGCGCGGATGCTGGCCGAGTTTCAAGCCGACAGCGTGCGGGTCATGCTGGACGACTTTGGCACCGGCTACAGCAGCCTGGGCTACCTGGCCCGTTTTCCCCTGAGTGGTCTCAAGATTGACCGCAGCTTTGTGGCCGCCCTGGAAGAGGAACCGGGGGGCCGCGACGCGGCGATTGTGCGGGCCATTGTGGGCCTGAGCCGGGACCTGGGCTTGGAGCTGGTGGCCGAAGGTGTTGAAACCCTGAGGCAGGTGGACCTGCTTGAGGCCCTAGGCGTGGGCGTGATGCAGGGGTATTACTTTGCACGGCCTATCAAAGACTGGCAGCCAGGCTAAGCAAGGAACATAGGGGGCTTCGCCCGATCAGCCTTGCTGTCCTTACAGCGGCTGACCACCACGGCCCGCCCCTCTCAGCGCCAGGAGCGAAGCTCTGGGGGCATGTGATGGGTCTCGTTGAAACTGTCCAGGCTGACGCGGCCTCGCCCAAAGGTGAAGCGGGTCAGGCTGGCATTCTGAACGCGCCAGTTCAGGCGCAGGGCCGCAGCGTCGGGGGCGTCCAGCGCCAGGGCCACCGCCAGACCAATCACCCCGCCACTGGTAAAGGCTAGGGCCACTGACCCTGAGGGCATCGCCGTGCCCTCTGCAAAAGCAGCCCTGACCCGCGCCCGGAAGGTCGCCCAGGGTTCGACCTCCGTGTGGGTCAGCGTGCCAGCTTGCCAGGCAGCAGCCAGGGGCTCCAGCACCTGCTGAAAGGCACGGTTGCGCTCTGGCCCGGCGCGCTGGGCACCGAAATTTGCCGCCAGAGCCGCAAAAGCCAGGTCACGCGCCGCCAGGACAGGCCACAGGTGCCGCACCAGGCCGTCGCCGTCGTACTCGGCCAGTCGGGGATCAAGGACTGCGGGTGGCCAGAGTCTCCCAGCCGCTTCGGCGGCCAGTTCAGCGCTGCGCCGCTGCCGCACCAGGGGCCCATGCCAGAGGTGGGTGGGCCGCAGCCCTTCAGCCGCCAGCGCCTGCCCCACCGCGTGTGCCTGCGCTTCACCCAGGGCAGAGAGGCGGTCGGTCTCTGTCTCAAAGGGGGTGGCTTGACCATGCCGGATCAGCAGAAGCTGACTCATGCCAGGTCGGCAATGCGGCGCCGCGCCTCGCCCATCAGCCACGCGGCCTGAGCGGCCAGCGGCGCAAAGCGGGGGTCAGCCGTTTGCCCGGCGCGGTAGCGCGCAAAGATTTGCAGCACGATCACGGCCAGCTTGAAATGGCCCAGCACCTCGTACCAGGGCAGGCTGCTCGTCACGTGACGAGCAAGTCGAGCTTCGTAGCGGGCGACCAGTTCGTCGCGCCCTGGAAAGCCGGGCGCCGCCGCGCCAACCTGGGTGGGCGCCCCGCCAGGCTGCTGGGGCATGGTCCAGTAGGTCAGCGTCAATCCCAGGTCCACCAGAGGGTCGCCCACAGTGGTCATTTCCCAGTCCAGCAGCGCCGTGACGCGGCTGGGGTCAGCAGGATCAAACATCAGGTTGTCCAGCTTGAAATCGTTGTGGACGAGGGTATGGGCGCTTTCTGGTGGAAGATGGGCTTCGAGCCAGCCGATGACTTCTTCGTCCCCCAGCGTCTCAGGAGGAGGCAGGTCGCCTGTGCCGTCCAGGGCCGTGCGGGCCCGCCGCCAGCGCCCGGCCCAGCCGTCCACCTGCCGCCCGTTAAAGCCTTCGGGCCGGCCAAGAGAACGCAGGCCAGCCGCGTCAATGTCCACACGGTGAAGGTCGGCCAGCGTATCCATCATGGCGTGTGACAGCTGGGCCGGGGCGTCAGGCAAAGCCGCGTATTCGGGAGGCAACGCCGCGCGGACCACGGCACCGTGGCGGCGCTCCATTAGGTAAAAGGGAGCACCGAGCACCGAGGCGTCCTCCACCAGCAGAATGGGCTGGGGGGCCACCGGCAGCGCCGGATGAACGCGGGCGAGCAGCCCAGCCTCGCGGGTCATGTCGTGGGCGCCTCTGGCCACTGGCCCCAGCGGCGCGCGGCGCAGCACATACTCGGCCTCGCCCAGCCGCAGCAGATAGGTCAGATTCGAGAAGCCACCTGGGAATTGCTCGGCCGAAAGGGCGTCCACATCACCCGGTATGCGGCCGCGCAGCACAGCCCTCAGAGCCTCCAGGGGCAGTTCCTCGCCGGGACGCACCGGGGTTGTCTCAGCGCGGGTCACGGGGTCACGCTCGGTCCTGCCCGCCGCCCAGCAGGGCCATCGCCCGGACCCGCAGCTGCCGCATGCGGCCAATCCAGCCGTCGTAGTCGGCCGCCTTTAAGGCAAAGCCTTTCAGGGTCGTGGGGTGGGTGGTAATCAGAAAGCCGTCTGCGCGCAGGACCGCCAGCGTCTTGTCTACCAGTTCATCGGTTGAAATGGCCGTCTGCTGCAAGATAGGCGCGTTCTGAATCATGGGGGTCCAGACCCCTTCGGGGCACAGGCAGGCCACCCGGATGCCCCGGTCGCCGTAGGTGATGGCCAGCCACTCGGCAAAAGCCAGGGCCGCGTGCTTGGTCACCGCGTAGGGCGCTGAATGCAGTTCAGTCAGGAGACCCGCCGCCGAGGCAGTGTTGAGCAGGTGCCCGCCGCCCCGTTCCAGCATGTGCGGCAACAGGTGACGTGCGGCCCAGACGTGGCTCATGACATTGACGTTATGAATCAGTTGCCAGACGCGGTCTGGCGTCTCTGGGCCCTCTCCCACGGCAATGCCTGCGTTCGAGCAAAAGAGGTCAATGTGGCCCTCGCGCGCCAGCACATCTTCAATCAGCGCCTGGACGCCTTCTTCCCGGCTGATGTCGGCGGCCACGAAGCGCGCCCCCAGTTCGGCCGCGCGGGCAGCCCCCAGCTCTGCCTGCCGGTCCGAGGCAATGACTGTCGCCCCTTCCTGAACGAAGCGCGCTGCCAGCGCCAGCCCAATTCCCGAAGCGGCCCCAGTCACCACGATGACCTTGTCTTGAAAGTCCATAGTTCTCTCCTTCTGTACGGAGCGTCTGACACCTCTGGCGCGTGAGTGGTGGAAGCGGGTACAGGTGCCCTTAACTCTGGGCCATCCGCCTCAGGCCTCAGCGCGCCGGAGTTCTTCTCTGGCCACCGTTTCCAAATGCACGATGTCGGGACCGTCGGCCAGCCGCAGGGTGCGGGCCTGGGCATACATCAGGGCCAGCGGCGTGTCCTGGCTGACGCCCGCGCCGCCGAACACCTGAATGGCGCGATCAATGACCCGCAGGGCCACCGTGGGCGCCACCACCTTGATGGCGGCAATCTGGCCGCGCGCCGCCTTGTTGCCCGCCGTGTCCATTAGGTGCGCGGCGTGCAGCGTCAGCAGCCGGGCCTGGTCGATCTCCAGGCGGGACTGGGCAATCGCCTCGCGCACATGCTGATGGGCGGCCAGGGGTTTGCCAAACGCCACGCGGTTCCCAGCACGCGCCACCATGAGTTCCAGCGCCCGCTCGGCCTGCCCAATCAGGCGCATACAGTGATGAATTCGGCCCGGCCCCAGACGACCCTGCGCGATTTCAAAGCCCCGGCCCTCGCCCAGCAGCATGTTGCTGGCCGGCACCCGCACGTCCGTAAAGCTCATCTGGGCGTGCCCGTGTGGGGCGTCGTCGTAGCCAAAGACAGTCAGCAGCCGGTCAAGGGTCACGCCCGGCGTGCTCATAGGCACCAGAATCATGCTCTGCTGCCGGTGTTTCTCAGCGCTGGGGTCGGTCTTGCCCATGAAGATGGTGACCTGACAGCGGGGATCGCCCGCGCCACTGGTCCACCATTTCTGACCATTCAGGAGGTAGTCGTCGCCGCCGCGCACAATCCGGGCCTCGATGTTCGTGGCGTCGCTGCTGGCCACGTCCGGCTCGGTCATGGAGAAGGCACTGCGCATCTCCCCGTTCAGGAGGGGCGTCAGCCACTGCGCCTGCTGCTCGGGGGTGCCGTAACGGGCCAGCACTTCCATGTTGCCGGTGTCGGGGGCCGAGCAGTTAAACACCTCGGGCGCCCACCACACGCGCCCCATCAGTTCGCAGAGGGGCGCGTAGTCCAGATTGCTCAGGCCCGCGCCAAACTGCCCATCCGGGTCGCTGGCAGGCGGCAGGAACAGGTTCCACAGGCCTTCAGCCCGCGCCATGGGCTTGAGGCACTCCAGCAGAGCCACAGGCGCCCAGCGGTCACCTGTGTTGACCTGCCGCTCAAACTCTGCCTCGTTGGGGTAGATGTGCGCCTCCATGAACGCCCTCAGGCGCGCGTGCAGGTCGCGGGTACGTGGGGAAGGGTCGAACAGGGTCATAGGGGTTCCTCCTCGGGATGCAGTGGACGGAACCCGGCCTGGTCGCCCTCAATACTCAGCAGCAGGTCGCGGTAGCCCGTGCCGCGTGGACTGCGCAGCACCAGGCCCAGGGCCAGAAGCTGCTCCAGGCTCGCTTCGGCCAGGGCCAGCACCTCCGGGGAATCGTCGTCGGCCACCAGCACGGCCAGCCGAGCGTCCTCGTCAAACAGCGCGCGGTAAGGGGCGAAGGCGGCGGTGGCCTCGAACGTGCCGTGAACCACGAACATCTCGGTGTCTGTTACGGTCAGGGTACCCAGGACCGTACCGTCTTTTTCCAGGGTGTAGACAGTGCCCCTCAGCATGGGACCTCCGGGAGGTCATACACGGTGACAGGCAGGCCGGCGAGTTCTTCCTCAATGATGGGCGCGATCACGGCCCAGTCACCGCCGGCCACCCCGGCGCCGATACGGGGCATGTGCACGCTGGCGCCGCCACGCCGGGCTTCCTCGGCCACACGGCGCAGGCCTGTGCGGATGGCTTCGTAGCGCACGGGCGGCGCCGCCGCCGGCCTATTTTTGCGCGCAATGTCATGCTGACCAACCAGATTGGCCACCGTCAGGTCCGGGGCAACGGGCACGAACTGGACCTCTCCCAGCGCGTAGGGCTGGCCAGTGTCGCCTGCTGCCCAGCGCTTGAACGCCTGCTCAGGGGCTTTAAAACGCTTCGAAAGCGCCAGCACAAAACCGCGTCCCCAGGCGCCAATATCGTTACACACGTGGACGAGCAGCTTTGGCCCGTCGCCCTGGGGCTGCGTGGCGTCGCCTGTGACATAGAGAATCATCTTGCCTCCAGCTGTTGTCCTACCCAGACATGCCCGCGCGCAAAGAAATACAGCGGCTCGCCAGAACTGGGGGTTTCCACGCGGTAGGATCGCCGGAGCAGCGAGAGGCGGCGCGCCACTTCTTCACCCTCCAGCACAGCTTCATCCAGACCCGTTTGCCAGTTCAGGCCCAGCAGACGTGGTTGCTGACCACTGAGCTGCGCAGGCAGTGGCCGGGCCGGGGCCGGCGTGAACATGGTCCGGTACATCTCAGCGCGTTCGGGCGACGCCATCACCACCTGCGAACTGGCAAAGTGCGGCCAGCACAGCCACAGCGCCAGATACGCCACGTCGAGCCGCCCCGCACTGGCGCGCGCCCAGGCGTCATGAATGTCCAGCAGCCCTGAGAGCATTCGGCGCCGCAACCAGGCTGGAGGCTCACGCGCGGGCAGGCGGCTCCAGGGGTCTATCCAGAGTTTAACGTAGTCCACGCCGCTGTGGGCAAGGTGTGACCAGTCGGGCGTCATGTTCTGCTGACGCCACTGGTCTACCCGCCGCAGCTGCGTCTGGCCGCCCCGCACCTTGTGCTTGTTGGAGAGGGGCGTCACCGGTCGGCCCAGGGGATGAGGCCGGGCGTCATACCGCCGTAATGCCGCCGTCCACGGCGATGTTCTGCCCGGTGATGTAGGCACCCGCGTCACTGGCCAGCAGCAGGGCCAGGCCCTTGAGGTCGTGTTCACCTCCCAGACGGCGCAGAGGTGTGTGCTCCAGAATGGCCGCCTCGCCGTAGGCCAGGGTGCCGCGCGTCATCTTCGTGGGAAAGTAGCCGGGGCAGATGCTGTTCACCGTGATGCCCTGCGCAGCCACCTCGGCGGCCAGGGCGCGCGTGAAATTGACCATGGCCCCCTTGCTGGTGTTGTAGGCCAGCGTGGGCATCATGCGCGGGTCGTTGCCCTGTAGGCCCGCCACCGACGCCACATTCAGAATCCGGCCCGCGCTGCGCGGCACCATGCAGCGCCTGAGGACACTCTGGGTCAGGGCGAAGGTGCCGTTGACATTGACGTTCATCACCTTGAGCCAGGCGTCCAGCGGGTGCTCGGTGGTGGGAGCACCCCAGGTGGCTCCGGCATTGTTGACCAGAATGTCGATGGGGCCGACCTCCGCCACGAGGCGTTCGACCAGCGCGTCGGCCGTTTCCAGGTCAGCCAGGTCACTGGGGGCGATGTGAGCAGTCACGCCCTGCCCTTCCAGGTGCGCCTTCGCCTCTTCCAGTTCGTGTGCTTTGCGCGCCGTCAGGATGACCGCCGCGCCGTACTCGCCCAGGGCCTCGGCAATTTGTAGCCCCAGGCCACGGCTGCCGCCGGTAATCAGGGCCGTTTTGCCACTCAGGTCAAACAGTTCTTTTAAGGCCATGTGCCGTCCTCCAGGGGTGGGGTCTGCCGCCCAGCATACGGCCGTATTTACGTCAACGGCAATTATGAACGTTAAAGGACAATTCAGCGTCCCATGATGCGGGGCGGTTGTCCTGGCCCCCGCGCTAGGCTGCAGAGGACATCACCTGCTGCCCCCCTGCCCCACACCTTCTAAGGAGGCCCCATGACCACCCTGCTGAATGACCCCGTGACCCGCACCCAGGCGTATTTTGATGGCCAGTGGCGCTCGGCACCCAAGACGTTTGACGTGATTCACCCAGGCACCCTGGAACCGATTGGCGCGGTGGCCGACTGCACCGCCGACGACGCCCGGCGCGCCATTGACGCCGCCGAGGCGGCTCTGCGCGAGTGGCGGCAGGTCAATCCCTACCGGCGCGGCCAGATTCTGCGCCGCTGGCACGACCTGATGTTCGAGCACACAGACGAGTTGGCCCGCCTGATGACTCTGGAGATGGGCAAGCCAATCACCGAAACGCGCGGCGAGGTCAGTTACGCCGCCAGCTTCGTGGAGTGGTGCGCCGAGGAAGCCGGACGCATCAGTGGCGAGCGGATTTCCATGCGCCAGAGCCGCAAACGGGGCTTTACGTCTGCCGAGCCGGTCGGCATCGTTTATGCCGTGACCCCCTGGAATTTTCCAGCGGGCATGATTACCCGCAAGGCGGCACCGGCCCTAGCGGCTGGCTGCGTAATGATTCTTAAGCCCGCCGAGCAGAGCCCCATGACGGCGCTGTATCTGGCCGAGTTGTGGCTGGCCGCCGGCGGCCCGGCCAACACCCTGCAGGTGCTGCCCACCAACGACGCCCCCGCCTTCAGCGCGCCGTTCATGACCGATGAGCGGGTGCGCAAGCTGACCTTTACCGGTTCCACGGCAGTGGGCCGCCTGCTCTACACCCAGGCCGCCCAGACCCTCAAGCGCGTCTCGCTAGAGTTGGGGGGGCACGCGCCGTTTCTGGTTTTCGAGGATGCCGATCTGGACAAGGCCGCGCGTGAGGTGGTGGGCAGCAAGTTCCGCAACGCCGGGCAAACCTGCATCAGCACCAACCGGGTCTACGTGCAGCGCGCGGTGGCGGCCGAATTCACCGACATCCTGACCCGCCTGACGGGCAAGCTGGTGCTGGGCGACCCCCTCCACGAGGGCACAGGCGTTGGGCCGGTTGTGGAGCGGGCAGGCCTCGACAAGATTCAGGCGCAGGTAGACGACGCCCTAAGCCGGGGTGCGCGGGCCACGGTGGGCGGCGGGGTCAAGGAGGGGCTGTACTTTCACCCCACGGTTCTGACCGACGTTCACCCCGACTCGGTGATTCTGCGCGAGGAAACGTTTGGGCCGGTGGCGCCGGTGGTGGCCTTTGACACTGAGGAAGAGGCGCTGCGACTGGCCAACGCCTCAGAGTATGGGCTGGCGGCCTACGCCTACACCCGCGACCTGAGCCGCGCCTGGCGAGTGGCCGAGGCGCTGGAATACGGCATCGTGGGCATTAACGACGGCGTACCCAGCGCCGGAGCGCCCCATGTGCCCTTTGGCGGCATGAAAAACAGTGGGGTGGGCCGCGAGGGTGGTCACTGGGGTCTGGACGAATATCTGGAAACCAAGTTCATCTCGATGGGCCTGTAAATGTAAAGGGCAGTTAGGCCAGAGAGCCGGCAGCGTGCACCCTGCACTCGCCGGCTCTTGCCTGTTCCGCCCTCATATGGATTCCGTCTGTTCCATTGACAGATTGGAACAGAACCGAGGTGTCAACTCCATGCCCGGAACCTGTTCTTCTCGCTCTTCTGCGAAGCGCTGCAAGCCTGCTGCGCAGCCCTGTAAATCCACTCGGATTACAACACCAGGCGGCCCAGTTTGCGGTACTCCAGATGCAGCGCTTCTTCGACCAGCGGCTGACTGAGGGGCACTCCACGCGCCACGGCCATGAACACCGTGTTCATCACCACGCTGCGGATATTGCCCCCTGCCACGTCGGCGGCGGCCAGCCGGGGAAAGTCCAGCATGCTGGTGTCCAGCGTTCTGGGAAAAGCGCCGCGCCATAGCCGCTCGCGTTCCTGGGCCTGCGGGGCGCGGAAGTTGATCACGAACTGCAAGCGGCGCATGAACGCCACGTCCATGCTGCTTTCCATGTTGGTGGTCAGCACCGCCAGGCCGTTGAAACTTTCCAGGCGTTGCAGAAGGTAGTTCACCTGGACGTTGGCGTAGCGGTCGTTGCTGTCACGCACCTCACCGCGCTTGCCGAAGACACTGTCGGCCTCGTCGAACAGCAGCACGCAGCCACCCTGGTCAGCAGCATCAAAGATTTTCTTGAGGTTCTTTTCGGTCTCGCCAATGTATTTGCTGACGGTACTGCTCAGGTCCACCCGGTACAGGTCTAGGTTCAGATCACGCGCCAGCACCTCGGCGCTCAGGGTCTTGCCAGTGCCACTGGGGCCGCTAAACAGCGCGGCAATCGAGCGGCCCCGGCCTGGGCGGGCCATGCCCATATCTTCATAGACCTGCGAGCGGTGACGCACATGCGCGGCAATCTGTTCCAGAGCGGCGCGGTCAGCCGGCGGCAGAATCAGGTCGTCCCAGCCCGCACGGGTCTCAATGCGCTGGGCCAGCGACCCCATCAGGCGGCGGTTGGCGGTCTTGGCGGCCTCCCACGCCCTTTCAATGCGGGTCTGGTGTGCCGCGTTGCCCGGCAGCGCGGCGCGGGCCTCGCGGGCCAGGGTGTCGATGCGTTCCAGGCTCAGCTGATATTGGTCGCCCAACTGCCGCAGCAGGGGCGGCTCGCCACTGACCCCCAGCGCTTGCCCCCAGCGTTCGCGCTGCTCGGCCGAAGTGGGGGCCGTGACCTCTAGAGGCAGCAGGGCGCGCGCTGAGTCGAGCGGCAGCGGCTCGGGGGCCAGAATGACGCATGGGCCGGTGGCTACACCGAGCAGGCGGGTCGTGAGGTCATCCAGCGTCTGGCCCTCTGGAGCGTCGCCCGTGACATCCAGGACCAGCGGCGCGGCAGTCACCCGGCCTTCGCGGTCCAGTGCCCGCAGGGTCACGTCCAGCGCCTCAGGAGAGAGGGTGGCCAGGGCCGCCACATCCAGCAGCAGGGCGCGGCCACTCCCGGCCAGCAGATGCCCGGCCAGTGAACGCATCGCCTGCACCTGTGAGCCGTACAGCAGCGCGGCTCGCTCGTTCCCTTGACGCGACAGGTGCTTACTGGCGGTCTGCAAGGTTTGTTCCTGAGAATCACTCAGGAGGCCGCCGGCTCCCAGCGGCTGGGTCACGCTACGCAATTCCAGGGCTATACCCTCGTCACCGCGCAAAAAGGCCAGCGCGCCCGCCGTCAGGCGAATAGGCGTCAGGGATTCCAGCACACTGGAATTGACGCTCTGCCCAAATTCGATGAGGTGGTAACGGGTCAGGGCGCTGCCCGCCTGAAAGGCCCCCATCTCGGTCCAGTCAGCGCCCGGCAGCCAGCGGCGGCACAGCGACGGCGTTAGGAAGCCGGTGTAAGGCCCGTCCAGTTGCAGAGCCGTGCCGCACGCCGCCAGCATCCGCTCCGGGTAGAGCTCGGTGGCCAGCGCCAGCGCCATAACCCCCAGCTCAAACTCCGTGAGGCCCAGGCCCTGTTGTAAGGCGCCCAGCCGGGTCTGCGCAGCCTCTTCAGGCAGCACCACCTCAAACGTGGCTTCCGGGTCACCCTGTTCACTCAGGGCGGCGTCCAGCACCTGAGCACTCAGGCTTTCACAGACCGCCTGGAGCAGCAGATGGCTGTCTTGCGGCGGCGTAGGCGTAGGGCGGGAGGCAGCACGCGGCATTAATCGTCCAGCTCAATGGCGTAATTCACGCTGGAATACCCTTCGCCGTCATCCACCGTCCGGAACCACGCCTTGAAGGTTTTGGTGGCGCCGCTGGCCAGCCGCACCTTGCCGCCGCCGACCGTGCAGCGCGCCTCGGTTTGCAGCTGACGGTAACACGCACTGAGCTTCTGCCCACTGATGGGCGCCCCCAGGACCAGCCGGGTAAAGTTACCCAGCAGGTTCAGGGTGGCGGCGGGGAGTGTCTTTTGCACCGTCGTGCCCACCATCAGGTCAGTAAACGTGACGACGTTTTTCTCGGCGTGGACTGTCAGCTCTGGGTAAAATTTCCCCTGTTCACGGGCGGTCAGTACCTCGTCACTTCGCAGGCGCATCTCGCGGCCCGCCACAACCCAGACGACATCACCGCTGTCGCCAAAAAAACTGTCAATGCCTATGCAAGCGTATTGGCGACAGAACGCAGCGGTTTCAACAATCGCGGGCGACGGAATTGCCCCCTCTCCCGTTTCTACAGGAGTCAGGAGTTTCTGTCCCAGAACGCTTTGCGCTGCCATAACAGCAGGCGAAAGGGTCAGACCCAACAGCGCAATGAATCGTAGAGGCGTCTTCTTCATTTCACTTCTTTTTGACCGAAGCAATCCAGAGCATTGCATGTTGTTTTACGCTGTCCCAGGTCCAGACCGTATTGTTCCCACTTTGACCTGCATCATGGTCATACTTTCCAGCTCTGTATTTGGCTTCCAGATTGGTGTTTTTAAGGAGGACCGACTTCCCGTATGGATCATCTACGATGAGGCCTTTTTCATTCATCCCTTGCAAACGAACAATGTGGCCATTGATGCTAAACATCACAGCATTGCCTTGGGACAGCTCGCCTTTGATGTCGGATTCCCAGAACTCACGCTCGGTGCTAGGCTGAATAATTTTATGACTCGCGCCCATCAGTTCTAACACCTTACCCCAGCCTTCTTGCATAGTGCGGTGAAAACGACCGTAAGATCCTTTCCAGGCCTTCTTTTGTGACAGTCCTGCCTTCAACAGTTCCTGATACCGGGCATCCACAAACTTACGGCGCAGGTCCTCCAGATAATCCTCAAACTGTGGGAAGTGCTCAGGGTCTGGGTTTTCGATCCCCAATTGTTCCAGCACCATTGCGGCGCTCGTCAGGTTGCACATGACATTACCGATCCGGGCGCCCTGACGGTCTCCATCGACATCCCGTCCCAGGCTCAAGTTGTTGCGCTGGGAATGGTGGGGCGTCTTCTCCTGCAAAATCAGGTACAGCTCTGGCCTCGCCGACTGAGGTTGTAACTTGATGACTTCGCGCGCCACCCGAATCTGCTGGAAGGTGTATTCGGGCGTGGCTTCCTTGAACTTCATCAGGCGGTCCAGGGTGTCTGGTTCGTCTGAGGGTTCCTGGTCGTTGGGGACAGCCTGCGCCGGGGGCTTGGGAAACTCCTGCGCTGGCACCGGTGTTGGTGTCACTGGGTCAAGGCTGAACAGAGGCAGACCGTTGTCGTACTTCTCGTTGTAGACATAAAACAGCTGCAGCTTACCCTCGAATTTTCGCGTGGTGGGTTTGAGGTGACGGCTGCGCTCATCCAGATTGGCCTGAAAATTCTTAGTAAATTTTCCGCGAACAGTGTCTGCCGCTTCAGTCGGGGTGTTGTGACCGTCGTTGTCGGCATCCATTGGATTTTGGCGGTAAGCCGCGCTTCCTTCACTGACCCAGACATCTTTCTGGGCGTAGGTGGCACTCCCACCCAGATGGCCCATATAGACCTCTTCTAGTGAGGTTGTCTTCCCTGCTGCCTTCTTCTTTTTGTCCACACCATGCATATGAAGTTGCAAGTGGATTTCAATATACGCCAGTTGCTGCGTCGCACTCAGGGCTGTGAGTTCGTTTGTTGAATTCAGTATTTTTAGAGCCAGATTGTGTTTCTGAATATGACGATTGATATCTTTACGCGCCGCGTCACCAATCTGCCCCAAGCCCTTGTACTGCGAGGCCTTATCTTTGTTGATAGCCGGATTCAGGCTGCTTTCCAGATTTAAAAACGCCAGCACAATTTCTGGCGTGGTGTTGACGCTGGCGGCCACCTGCCGCAGCCGGGGCAGAAAGCCGGGTTCCCGCAGAGCGGGCAGATCAGGCAGGGCGCCTGTGTGTGGGCCACCTGTGTGTGGGCCACCTGTGTGTGGGCCACCGGCCTGCGGGGTGCTGGCCGCCGGCTGAGGCTTGGGGGCCGCTTGAGGTTTCGGTGCGGCTGGGGTTAAGCGCGCAAAGGTGATGTCCTGGAGGGCAAACTTACGGTTCTTGAACTCGCTGACACGGGGCACGCCGCCGCGCAGCGACCCTGCAAAGCGCGCGCCGTTCTGAGTGCCCACTAGAGTAAAGGTGTCGTCTTTGAGGAGCTTGCCGGTCAGTGGCCAGTTTTGCCCGCGCGACTTGCCCTTGGGCTGCACGGCGTAATGCCCACCCAGCGACCCGTCTGGCCCGCGTTTCAGGTGCAGGTGCATGGTCAGCTGGCCAGTGTCGTGCTTAAAATCGCGCGTCCAGGTCTGGCCGGTTTTGACAGAGGGAGCACCCGGCGCCTTCGCTGGCTTGGGCTGCTCCAGGCCCAGGGCGTCCCGCACAAAGTCGGTCAGCCCGTCCAGCCCCCGCTCCACCTGTTCCAGAAAGCCGCCTTCGGCTGGTCGTTGTTGAAGAGTCATGCCGCCTCCATGCTGAGAAAGGAAGAGGACGCAAGGCCGGAGTCTGGCCGCCCTCAGTTCAGGTTGATCATGACGCCGCGCACGTCTACATTGCCGCCGCCTGCGTCAATACTGATGCCCGTCGTGGCTTTGAGTTCCAGCTTCCCCGTGCTCTTGATGGTCACGGTGTTGCTGCGGGTATTCAGGAGCACCTCGTTACCGTTCTTGTCCCGGAGAATGACCTGCGGCGCACTGCCCTCGGTCAGCGTCAGGCGGTGACCATCCTTAGAGCGGAGTTCGACGAACGGTTTCTTCTTGTCGTCATTCAGTTCGAGCGCATGTTTCTTACTGCTCTGGAGGGTGATTTTGGGCGGCTCGGGATCGTCCGGGTCCTCGTAAATAAATTCGTGGCCGAGGCGGGTGCGGTAGACCCGCTGAATCACCTTGCCGTTCTTGACGGCCTTGCTGCTGGGGCGCGGCGGCGCGTCCTTGCCGTTCCAGAGGCCACCGATGACATAAGGGTGGTGAATGTCGCCGTGCTCAAACCCCACCAGCACCTCATCGTTCACTTCCGGCAGGGTCTGTGAGCCCCGGTTGCTGCCGTTGCCCAGCCCCACCACGCGCGCCCAGTCGCTTTCGTCTTCCTCGGTCAAGGCCGGGAGCTTCAACTTGACGCGGCCCTGGTTTTCGGGGTCGTTGTTGTTGGTCACGATGCCAATCATCAGGCCTTGGACCGGCGTATACGGCGCGTCGCCGCCCCCGCTGCCGCCTGTCCCGGCTGCCCGCAGCAGGCTGCCCAGCGAATCGGGGCGGCTGCCCGTCACGCTGAATTCGGTGCTGTAGCCCTCCCCGTTGCGGTAGATGTGGCGCACGTTGCTGGCCACATACTTGCCGCTAAAGCGCTTGCCCACATTCTTGATGTTCAAGGTGGTGCCGGCGGTCAGGCGGGGATAGCCAGCGGTCACGCCGCGTGCTTCGAGCAGCTGCTCGGCCACCGTATTGCGCTGGGCCTGGGCGATAGCCGCAGCGTAGCCCTGCTCGCGCACGATCAGGGTGCTGGAGGTGGCTGGCGCTTTCATGTTGAAAGCCTGCTGCGCCACGCCCTCGCTCTTGGTGCTTTCGCTGACCTCGGCCTTGCCCTGGCCGCTGGTGGCCTGGCCAACCACACTGCGTTTTTGCTTGGGGTCCCAGGACCGCACGGTGCTCTGACTGGTCTGCGCCATGCTGGTCAGTCGCGGCAGAAACTCGGCGAGGTTGTCGCCCCAGGCCAGGTCAATGGCGTCCTGGCCCTTGACCGGCTGGCAGTGCAGGGTGGTGCCGTCGGCGTACAGAATCAGGCCCAGACGTGAGACCCGCTCGCGCAGGAACGCCAGGTTGGTCTGATTGTGCTGTAGCACGTAGGGATGCACCACGCTGCTGCCTTCTGTCTTGGCCGTCATGCCCGCCTCGCCGGCCAGCTTTTTCACCAGGTCCAAGTCGCTGATGTTCTGAAACGAACGGGTATGCGTGCCGCGCGCCAGGCGGTGCAAGCGGTCAAAGGCGCGCAGCCGCAGCTGCTGGGTGGCCCGTACAAACCGGGGTTCGACCTCGACCAGTTCCCCGTCAAAGACCGTTTCCTTGTGGTCCTGCACCTGCGACACAATCTTGATGCGGGCACCCAGCCGGAATTTCTCGTCGTCCACCAGGACGCCCTCGGGATCGCGCAGCGTGATCGTCGCCACATCTGGCAGCTGCAAGCTACTGTCCACCGTGATTTCGTGAATCAGCTCGAACAGGTCGCGGGACATGTCCTGCCCGTCCACATTCATATAGAGACTGCTGACAGACCCTTCAAGGGGATCTCGAACCGTACGGGTCATCGTTTAGCCTTTCCCATAAGGCGTGCGGCGCAGGTCGCCCACGAAGCCGGCCGAATTCGCTGTGTTGCGAATCCCCCGGCTGACGTGGGCGGTGCGTGGGCCCCCCGCATCCTCGCCGTAAAAGGCCGTGGCTTTATCGGCCTGTTCAAAGGTCACCTTGATAATGGAGCGCACCGGCGTGCCGTCTGGCATAAACAGCGTGAACTTCTGTTCCATATCCAGAATCACGGCCTCGAAATGCCAGGTGCCCCCCCACTGAAACAGCACTTTCGTGGGCCGGTTCTTTTTGACGGCAGACTGCTTGGAGGTCTCCGAAGAGTTTTCATCTCGCCGCGTAAGTTCCCACAGGCGCTCGGTGTGCTTCCGTACATCCTCGACCGTTTCGGCATTTTTCCGGAATGCGTAAGTGTCGAAGAAAAGTTCCAGGGTGAGCTTGGCGGGCGAGCCTCCCTTATACACCTTGTTTCCCGTGTCGTTGCTGTCATTGGAGGCCGTCTCCCACATGATGCTGCGGGAAATGGTGTATTCGCTGGGGTTGAACATGCACTTGATCGGAGCGTATTTTCTCCGGTTTTTGCCTTCACCTTCGACGGGCACAATCTGCGCGCGGGCAAACTGTCCTCCTGCACCTGATAGAGCCATGACTCATCCTCCTTTGGCTTGCTTAGCGGCAACTCTGAGGGGCGGGGGTGTTGGGGCGGTAAGCGCACCAGCGTTCGCTCTGGCCCCGCAGGGTGTAGAAGCCTTCCAGCGCTTTCCGACCAGTGACCAGTGAGCCGACGAAACGGAAGTTTTCTAGGTTCGGCGACAGGGCGGTAATAGAGCTTCCGGTAAAGGTCAGTTCGATGGGCAAGTCCGGAATGTCACCGCGGTTACTGGTGAAGGTGCCGGTCGCACGCCGCCCATTAACCCCCACAATCGTAAAGGAGCCGAAGGGGTGTTCCCACTCTCCTTCAAGGTCTGCATAAGCGCTGGCGGGCGCCGTGACATTGACGGTCACCAGGTTGCTGCGCAGCTGGGCACCGTTGGCCCCTGTGGCAATGAGGACATACTGGGTGGTCTGGGCAGGCGTGACTTTCGTACGGCCGCTGGCTGGGAAGGTGCCCTCGACGCCTTCAATCCGCACACTGCTGACGCCAATGGTCCCCCAACTGAGGGTAACGGCCGTGCCAGCCTTAACGCTCTTGGGCGTGGCCACAAAGGAGGTGATGCGCGGCTGTTGCACGTTGGCCGGTGGATTAACGGGCGGCTTGACGGGTGGATCGGAAGGCGGGGTGACAATAGGTTGGGTTCCCGTCGTCTTCGGTGTCACATTTACGGTGATGCTGCGCTGCTGTGAGCCCGAGGTCAGCACAAACACGGTGGTCTTGCTGAGCTGCAGCGACGTACTCCCCTGCGCCTTCCACAGGCCACCAGCCAGCGGTCCAGCCACGCCTGCAATCCGCACGGCGCTGGCGTTGGCGACATTCCAGCTGAGCGTCACCTTCCCAGGTGCCGGGAGGGAATACGAGGAGGCCCGGAAGCTGTCAATTCGCGGGGTTGGCGGCGCCTTGACCGTGACGGTCTGGCTCTGAGAACTCTCGCCGGCGCGCAGGATAAAGGTGCGTGTGGCGTTCACAGGGACAGTGGCGCGGCCTTTTGCTGGCCAAGAGCCGTCATTGTTGGGGCCACGCACACCGTCAATACGGACGGCAGCGGCATTTTCTACATCCCAGTTCAGAACGGTAGTGCCCGAACCGGTGATCTGCGTGGGCTGCACTGTGAAGCTGTTGATGGTAACGGGGAGAGGCCGGACATTCACCGTCAGCGGCTTCTGCAGTTGCCCCACGCTGAGTGTGAAGGTTCGCGTGCGCGGCAAATTCACCACTGTGGTGCCCTTCGCTGGCCATTTGCCGCCTGTGAGCGGCCCAGCCAGACCCGCAATCCGCACGGCACTCGCGTTGGCGACGTTCCACTTCAATGTCACTGGACCCGGTGCAGCCAGACTGGTGCTGGACGCGCTGAAGTCCCGAATCTCGGCAGGGCGCGGCTTGACGGTCACGGTGCGGTTCAGTTTCAGCAGCTTGCCGTTTCGGAGCGGCAGAATCAGGGTGTAGATACGGGTCTTGTTCAGCTTCTCGTCGGTTTCGCTGCCCTGGGCCTCAAACTTGTTATTGATCGGCCCTTTCAGCGGCGCCACCGTCACGTAGGTCCAGCCGGGCGCGTTCCAGGTCACGGTCACGTCGCCCTCGCCCAGAATCTCTTTGGGTTCAGCTGTGAAGGTGATTTTCTGGATGTTGGCTTTTTCGGCGGCTGCAGCTTTACGGTCCTCTTCTTGACGCGTCTTTTCGGCGGCGGCGGCAGCCTCGGCCGCGGCATCCACAGGGGTGACCGTAATTTGCTTGCTCACGGGCACCTGGTCGCCCGCGTCGTTGCGTGCTGTCAGGGTGACTGTGAAATCAGAGGCGGGGGGCGATTTCACCGAACTGCCTTCAGGGCCGCTGTCCTCAGCACCCGAGCCGTAGTTCACGTTCACAGCGCTGGCATTCTTGGTCTTCCAGTTAATCGTGACCTGGCCGTCCGAGCGCACCGGATTCGGCGTCACCGTAAACTCGGTGAATTCCGGCTTAGGCGAGGTGATGTCCAAGCGGGCATTGGCACTCTTGGTCAGGTTGCCGCCACCGACTGCCGTCACGGTGTAGGTGGTGCTTTCCTTGGGCGTCACGGTCCGGTTGCCCTTTACGGGCACGGTGCCGAGGCCGTCAATGGTGACCGTCGTGGCGTTGCGGATGTCCCAACTCAGCACCGCACTCTCGCCCTTCTGGATTTCCGCAGGCTTGATCTCGAACAGCTCAACCTCTGGTCCCAGCACACTCACGGTGCGGGTGTCGGATTCGCGTTCGGTTCCGTTCTGCGCGGTGAGAGAGAGGGTCACATCTTTGTCCGGGATAAAGGTGCGCTTGCCGCTGGCAGGTACCTTGCCCAGTTCGGTGATGGTCACCTGCTCGGCGTTGCGGACCTTCCAGGTCACGGTGATCTTCTGATTGCCGGCCACACGCGGCGGGTTCACGTCAAATTGCTCGATGACAGGGCGGTCAAACCGCGCTTGCACCACCTCGAACTTCTCGGCGCGGCGGCCAATCAGCGAGCGGGCCACCAGGGTGTAGCGCTGGTCCTTAGCAATGCCCTTCTTGACCTGGAAAGTCCCATCGGCGGGCAGGTTCTGTCCATCGGCCCCCAGCTCCAAGATACTGATCCGGCGAGCGTTGGAGGTGTCCCAGCGCAGGGTAAAAGGCTGGCCTGGGCGCACCGCTGTATCGCTGCCACTCAGCGCAAACTGGGTGATGAGGGGCGGCCGCGTCAGCCACCAGATCAGGATGCCCAGCAGCAGCAGCAGAATAGGAATCAGCCACAGCGGAATCAGCGGGTTGTGGTGCAAGGTGGCCCGCGCCTGGGTCAGCAGGTGAACTGGTGCGTCTTCCGCTTCGGGCACGCTGTAGAGGTCCACGCGCATCTCGTGCTGCGAGCTGGTGCCGAACCAGCGCAGGGGCACCTGCACCTTCAGGGTTTCCTCCTCCGACTGACCCGGCTCTAGCGTCAGCATGGCTGGCAGCCCGTCCATGCGAATGCGGCCCCGGCCCCCCAGAACGCGCTGGACAGCCGTCGCCGCAGCGGTCCGGGCCTGCTGCTGGGCCTGCCGCGCCGCTTCCTGGGCCAGGAGGGTGGGGTCAATGCCCCGGCCCATGCCCATCATGGGCAGCTGGGGAATATTGGTGTTCAGGAGGTCCTGTGGGCGCGGCACCGCTACGACCTGACCCTCGTGGTCGAGCAGCTTGGTCAGCGCCTGTTGAGGCGTGTTGCCTTTGTTCTCCACACGCAGCACATAGGTTGTGCGCCGCCAGGTGCGCCGCACAGCCGGCAGCAGGGTGGCGGTCAGGTCGTGGAACGGCAGAACCTCGATGGTCATGGGTGCCGACCCCGACTCGGCCGGGTTCTCGCGCGAGCGGGCCAGCACCTTGACGTCGTAGACGCCAGCGCGGCTGCGGCTGTCGCGCGGAGCCAGGATGGTCAGACTGGTCTGCCCCTGCATGCCGGGATTCAGCTGCACCTCGCCGTGGGCGTCCCGGACCCACTCGGGCGGAATGCCGTCCAGGCTGACCCGGAAGTGGTCCACCGTGCGGCCAGTGTTGGCCAGCATGATGTCCAGTTCATAGGGCACGCCGGGCGAGAGCTGAATACGGTCCCGTTCTGGCTTGACCACGATGCGCGGGCGCGGCGCGGCCGACTGCGGCTCGACCAGCACCAGCCAGTAGGGCCGCAGATACAGCGGCGTGCGCACAGGCCAGCGCAGGCGGGTCATGGGGGTCAGGGGCAGACCGTCCATAACCGTGCCGTTGGTGGCGGTCAGTTCGGTGACATGCGCCTGGCCGCTGGTGAATTCCACATTCAGGTGGTGGCGGCTGACGCCCACATGCTCCAGGACCACGGCGTTGTCGGGCGCGCGGCCTATCGTCAGGGTGGGACTGGTGACGGGCAGGGCGCGCTCCAGTTCATGGCGTTCGCTGAACACCAGCAGCTGCATATTGGCGGCTGGCTGCACGCCGTCCAGCCTGGGCGGCGGCGGCAGCACTGGCAGCGCGCTTAAGCGCAGGGTCGGCTCGGGGCCACCAGGCATCAGGGCGTTAAGAACCTCTTGCAGCGCCGCTTCTAATGCCTGGGCGTGGGGGTAGCGGTCGTCTGGGTCCTTGGCCAGGCAGGTCAGAATGATTTCTTCCAGTGCGGGCGGTATCTCGGGGCGCAGGCGGCTGGGCTGGCGCGGCGCGACGTGCTGGTGCTTTTCCAGGGCGTCGGCGGCGTCCCGGATTTCAAAGGGCACCATGCCCGTCACGAGTTCGTACAGGATCAGACCCAGGGCGTACAGGTCGGTGCGCAGTTCGTTGCGCACGCCCCGGCACTGCTCGGGGCTCATGTACGCCAGGGCACCCACCACCGCGCGGTCGTGGGTGCCGTAACTCCCGGCGCGCAGCTCAGCCAGGCCAAAGTCACTCAGCTGGGTGACGTAGCCGGTCTGCCCCAGCAAGGCGCGGCCTGGCTGCAAAATCAGGTTCTCGGGCTTGAGGTTGCCGTGCATCAGCCCCTGGCCGTGCGCGTGAGCCAGGCCGGCCGCCGCCTGCCGAATCAGCTCGGTGGCGGTGACAATAGGCAGCGGCTGAGCGGCGCGCGCCTGGCTTTGCAGCAGCTGGCGCGCGCTGCCCTGGCGGCCCAGCTCCATGGCGTAGAAGGCGCGGTGGTCGCGCTGCTGGAGCATCTCGGTGGGCAGGATGTGCGCGTGGCGCAGCGAGGTGACTTTGAGCAGTAGCCGTTCGAGCTGCATGATGAGAAACGACTGGCCGCTGCTGGCGTCGTCCAGAATGCGCAGCGCGACCTCGCGGTTCTCGTCGAGGTCGGTGGCGGCGTACACGGAACCGAGCCAACCGCCGCCGAGCAGGCGGCCCAGCTGATAGTGGTGAAAAATCTTGGTGTCAGTCATGCGCGGCGTCCTGTGGCCGAACCGTCACGCGGAGGCGCGGCGTCGGAAGTGGGAGAGGTGGGCGGGGAAGGCTCCACAAACTCTACGGTGACACGGACGTGCGCAGGGGCATGCATGAAGATGAACTGCGTGATGGCCTCACGGCTGGCGGTGTCTTCGCCGTCGGGCGAATCGAGGAGTTGCAAGGTCAGGGTGTGCGGCTGGGCGGTGTCCTCGCGCAGCACGGGAGTCAGGCCGTACACCGTTTCCAGCGCGCGGGTCAGGCCGTAGCGGGTGCCGCGCCAGCGGTAGAGCGTGATGGCCTCGCGCAGCCAGGCGCGCTGGCGGCCCTCCGGCCAGTGGGGGTCCAGGGGAATGCCCAGCCAGCCGGCCATCCAACCCAGGACCTGCGGCGGCGCCACTCGGGGGTCGAAATGGAGTTCGATGCTGTCCTGCCGGCGCTGCATCGGTTCCCAGAGAGCCTCAAAGATCTTGAGGTAGCGCCCTAGAAACTCGGATTCCTGAAAGAAGGGCGGCAGGAACTCGGTGTAAAGCGCCGCGCCGTCGCGGGGGGGCTGCTCCGCCGGAAAGGTGGGCAGGGGTAACCGGGCCGGGCGCGCCCTAAGTTCGCCCTGCACGTCCACGCGGCCACTGGAGGGCGTAGGGGTAACCGCCGCCGTGACGTCGGCCAGAAACGACAGGGTGAAGGGCCCAATCTGAATCTCGTCGCCCTGCTCCAGGCGGTGCGGCTGGTTGGGCGCCAGGCGGTGCCCGTTCACAAAGGTCACAGCTTCGCCGCCCGTCAGGTCGGTCAGCAGCAGCGCGCCGCTTTCGGCGGTAATCTCCGCGTGGCGAATGGCGACGCTGGGGTCGCGCAGCGGGAGGCCGTTGTCAGGGGTGCGGCCGATAGACAATTGACGGCTAAGCACCACCACCCGCAGCACTTCGCCCCGCTGCCGCACCTGCAACTGGGCCATTAGTGGTCCACCCGCACGTGATGCACGTCCGAGACGATCAGCGCCTGGGGGGGCAGTGGGAGGCTTCCGGTAATCGTTTCACGGCTCTCGGGCTGGCCCGGCTCGGTCAGGACCACCTGCACGTCTTCCGCGACCTCCACACCGGGCACGCCGCGCAGCAGGCCGTACAACTCGCTCAGGCTCAGAGTACGGCCAAAAGGCCAGCCCTTGCCGTCGGGGCCGCCCGTAAAGGGATTAAGGTAACCGTACAGCGCCTGCATGGCGCGGCGGCGCACGTCCTCTCGCACTGGACGGCTGGCCCCGGCGGCGGCGCGCAGAGTGGCCGTCACGCTCACCCACACGTACTGCGGCGCACGCAAGTCCAGGGTGGTGCCCACCGGGCGGCGCAGGTCCAGCTCCTCTTGCACCGCCCCGCGCAGCTCGGCGCTCAGGGTCAGGCGTTCGGGAGCGATGCGGCTGGTCAGCGGCGACAGGGGATCGGCGCTCACGTCGTCCAGGGCAATCAGGTCGTCAAAGGACACCTGCGGCAGCAGCGCCAGCGTGACCTGCCCGGCCGGCACCTGCAGCGCGCGAATCTGGCCCGGATAGGTCTGGCCTGGCACCGCCATATTCGGCGTGACGCAGCGGGCGCGGGCCACGCCGGGCACCTGGGCCGCCAGCAATTCATAATCGTCGGCCGTTACGGCGCGGTTGCGCAGGCGCAGCAGGTAGGGCACGCGCTGGACCGCGTCTTCCAGCAGCTGGCCATTGCGGCCACCGGCGGCCGGGGCATGGTTGGTCACCCGCGCCACGTAGGGCACGCTGGATTTCAGAACGCTCAGGGCGCGCGCCGGCACGTTGCCGCCTGCGCCCCCGCCGTACTGGTAGCGCCGCATACGGATGGTTGACCCCTGTGGCGGCACCGCGCCAAAACGGTACACGCTGCCGTCGGCTTGCAGGACACTGGGCCCGAAGGCCACCTCGCCGGTGGTCGCGTCCAGGGTGAAATGACGGTCATCGGGCACCGAGGTCGAAAAGTCCGGCACCGGCATATACAGCGCGGCGTCGCCCTCAATGGTGGTGACCTCTAGCACGTCGCGCTCAGGGTCAAGGTGGAGTACAGGGCCGTGAAGCAGCCGGAAGCGCTGGCCTGGCGCGCCGCTACTCTGGCCCAGCAACTCATTGGAGACATTGGTGGCGTGCCGCGCCGACACCGTGATGCCGCGTGCGTCCAGCCGCAGGGTTTCCAGATCGGGGCTGACCTTGTATCCGGCGTGCATCTGCTCGTTGGTCAGGCGGCAGCGCAGCCAGTACCCGTTCTGTTCGAAAAAGGTGCCTTCCCGCATGGTCGGCACCCGCAAAATCAACTCGCCCGAGACGTTAAACGCCTGGGTCCCGTCATATTCAATTTCACAGGTCGCCCAGCGGCTGACCCCACCTTGCCACGCTTCCCAGACGTAGGGGGGGTGGTTGGGGTTGACCCCTGCGCCCCCGGCCAATTCCACGCCGAAGCTCAGGGCCAGCACATGCTCGCTGTGGTCACCTTCCAGCTGAATAAACAGTGCGTCACCGGGGCGCGGCTGCGACTGAAAGATAGGAAAGCGGTGACCCGGCAACCCCAGCTGCGCCAGGTCGTGCGGCGTGGCCTCGCCTTGCCCTTCTCCGCCCTGCCCCTCGGTGTCCAGCCGCACCTGCGCCAATGTGTTGGCGGTGTACAGCCCGCGCAGGGTTGGCGGCCGAATCAAGGCGGCGCGCTCGGTCGAGAACACGATGGCCTCGTTGACCTCGGTGCGCAACGTGGCGACCTCAGTGCCAGCGGCGATGCTCAGGGCGGTGTCCTGCGGCGCACTCAGATAAAAGGTCACTGGCGCCCCTGACGCGCGGGGCGGGGCCAGCTGCACGCCGATCATGTCCAGAAAAGCAATCAATAGCTTGTCCGGCACCTGGTTGACCCGGTACAGCAGCAGGTCGGTCATCCAGGCGAAGACCTCCAGGATCGCCATCCCGGGGTCCGAAGCGTTGTGGTCGGTCCATTCGGGGCAAAACTGCGGAATAAGGCGCCGCGCCTCGTCCATGATGTCGTCGAAGCGGCGGTCGTCTAGGTTCACGGTGGGTAGAGGCAAGGCAGAGTCTCCGGGAGAGGGGGGCTTTAGGGGGTGCGGTAGAAGGGAAACACCAGCGACCGGGGTTCAGGAATTCCCTTGAAACGGTAGATCAGCTCAATGATGATGCGGGCGCTGTCCGATGGATCAAGTCGGGCCTGCACGTTTTCCACCTCGATGCGCGGCTCCCAGGTTCGCAGCGCCTCGTCCACGTAATACGACGCCAGCCCCAGCGTGGTGGCATCGCCAGGCGCAAACACCAGTTCGTGAATGCGGCAGCCGTATTCGGGCCTCATCACGCGCTGGCCACGCGCCGTCATCAGCAGGGTCAGGATGGCCTGGGTCACAGCCCGTTCGCCGGAGATCATGCTGAGCTGCCCGCGTGCATTCATGCTTACAGGAAAAGCGACGCCGGTGCCCAGCACATCCGTGTTTTGCAGTGCCAGGCTGGATTTGGTCATGCGGCGGGCCTCTGTGGGCACCGGGTCAGGTCGGGGCAGCTCATGGGGTCTCCTCCAGGTGCAGTTGCGCCTGAGCCGTCTCGGGACTCAGGGTCAGCTGGCGTCCGTCCAGCGTCAGAATATCCAGACGGCCCACCTCTTCACGGAGAACATCCAGATGAACGATGCCACGCGCGTCACTGAACGCGCGCGCCCCGCCGTTCGTCCTCACCAGGGCGTCGGCCAGCGGCAGTCCCTCGGCGTCGCGCAGTTGCCAGCTGGACCGGCGGCGCGCACTGACAGGCACAGCATTCTCGCCCACGCCAGAGTAAAACCGCAGGTCGCGCTCCAGGACCAGCGGCGACAGACTGCTCACATTCAGGTCCAGCGGCACCGTCACGGTGTAGTTCAGGTGGGGCCGCACCGATTGGCCCAGGCTGCTGAACACGCTCTGGGTGCCCTCAGCAGGGCCGACACTGCCCAGAATCCCGACGTCCAGGCGCCGCGCCTCGTCAGGAAGATACGAGTCGTCCCAGTCGCCCTGACGCATCAGGGCTGCCAGCACCCGCCACAGCACATTCCACTCGTCGCGCCCCAGTTCGTCTAACTGCGCCTTGAAAAACACCGTCACCAGAAACCGCAGGTCAATGCGGCGGGCCGCCAACGTGCGCTGCACACCCCCGCGCACCTGGGTCTGGCTGAACTCCATGGAACGCAGGGCGGCATTTTCCCGCAGGTCATACATAAAGAAGTTCAGGGTGGGGCGCGTCAGACCAGACACCCAATTGGGGGTGGGCGCCGCAAAGCGGATGTCCAGGGCTTCTCGGGGTAAGGCCGCTTCGGTATAGACGAGTTCCTTGAGACCCTGCTGGACATCAGCGATCACAGGTCGGCTCCTGGCAAATGCCAAGTTCCGGCGGTTTGAACAGCAAAAACTGTGAGATTTGTCATGGCTGGCGTTTGTCCTGAAACAGTATTCATTAGAGATTGAGCGATTGCTCGCGTGAGTGACTGGTCAGTATAAACCCCTCCGGAGCCGCATGTCTGCTGACTTGCGGTTTACATGTGCGTCCACATCTGGCATGGTGGAAGCTATCAGTGTTTTCTGCACACTAGCCCACTGAGGCCGAGGTGCTGCTAACCCCTGCATGTTTCCCGGAGGAATCCATGGCTGAATACTTGTCCCCAGGCGTTTATATCGAAGAATCCCAGAGTGGACCGAGACCCATTGAGGGCATCAGCACCACCACGGCGGCTTTTGTGGGCTTTGCGCCTAACGGTCCGGCCAACACGCCTGTGTTTGTGGCCAACTGGCAGCAGTTCACCGAAATCTTCGGCACCCTGGACGCCAACGGTCGGCGCAGCCCATTCATGGAAGGCGCCTATCTGGCCCAGAGTGTGTACGCCTTTTTCAACAACGGCGGCACACGCTGCTACGTCGTGCGCCTGGTCCCTCAGCAGGGCGACAGCGCAGGCAAGCGCACTGTCGAGGCGGCGCGCCCACTGCAACTGCCCAGCCGGGCCAGCAAAGCAGTGCCCAGCCTGAGCATCGTGGCCAAAGATGGCCGCCAGAGCGACATTCAGATTGAAGTCCTGGCGCCCGACCCCATCAAGCCGCAGGACGCCAAGCCCAAGGACGGCAAGGGCCCGCAAGACCCCGAAGAAGGGCCAGACGGCCTGTTCACCCTGAAAGTCACGCGTAACGACGTCACCGAGACGTTCCCCAACGTCTCGATTGGCAAAAAGCACACGCGCACTGTGGCTGAGGTCGTGAACAAGGAAAGCACCCTAATCACCATCGAAGAGGCCAGCGCCACCGGCCCGCTGGTTGAGCGCGCCCCAGAACTGGGCAGCTACGTGCTACAGGCCGACAGCAACCTCATTGAGCAGCGCCGCGAGATGAAGGGCCAGGATTTCGTGGGCAGCGTGGACAGCCGCAGCGGGATCGAGAGCCTGGAAATCGCTGAGGAAGTCAGTATGATTGCTGTACCTGACCTGATGAGCGCCTACCAGGCCGGTATGATTAACGCCGACGGTGTCAAGGCCGTGCAGCGCGCCCTGATTGACCACTGTGAGCGCAACGCCAACCGCATCGCCCTGCTGGATACCCTGCCGGACCTGACCCCCCAGCAGGCGGTGAAGTGGCGCAACGTGGACACCAACTTCGACTCCAGCTACGCCGCGATGTACTACCCCTGGGTCCGAATTGAGGGGCCAGACGGCTCGCCGATGATGGTGCCGCCCAGCGGCTTTGTGGCGGGGATTTATGCCCGCAGCGACGTGGAACGCGGCGTTCACAAAGCGCCAGCCAACGAAGTGGTGCGCGGCATTCTGGGGCCAGCCATTCAGGTCACCAAGAGCGAGCAGGACATCCTGAACCCCATCGGTGTGAACTGCATCCGCGAGTTCCCTGGCATGGGCGTGCGCGTCTGGGGCGCCCGGACGCTGTCCAGCAATGCCCAGTGGCGCTACGTACCTGTGCGCCGCCTGTTCAACTACGTCGAAAAGAGCATCGAGCGTGGCACCCAGTGGGCCGTCTTTGAGCCCAACGACGAGAACCTGTGGTTCCGCATTCGCCGCGACATCAACTCTTTCCTGAACAGCGTGTGGCGTGACGGCGCGCTGTTCGGCAGCACCCCGCGCGAAGCGTTCTACGTGAAGTGCGATAAGGAACTGAACCCTGACGACCTGCGTGACCGTGGCGTCCTGCAAGTTGAAATTGGTCTGGCCCCCGTGAAACCCGCCGAATTCATCGTCTTCCGCTTCAGTCAGTACGCCGGCGGCGGACAGTAAAGACAGGTTTATGGACAGGCACGTTACACTACGCCTGTCCTGACCGCAAGCCTAACGTCTCTTCCCATTTCTCTTTGGAGGTACAGTCATGACCGCACCCGCATCCAACCGTAAAGACCCTTTGGTGGCCGCCTACTTTAGCGTGCAGTTTGATAACAAAGTCGTTGGTGCCTTCCGTGAATGCACCGGCCTGGGCAGCCAGAGCCAAGTGGTCGAGTACCGCGCCACAGATGAGAAGGGCCGTCCTGTGCTTATTCGTGAGGCGGGTACCATGAAGTACAACGATATCGTGCTGAAGCGCGGCATCACTGACGACATGGATATGTGGACTTGGCGTCAGCAAGTGGAAGAAGGCAAGATGGACGAAGCTCGCCGTAGTGGCACCATTACTCTGCACAATCAAGCTGGCCAGCCCATTGCAGCCTGGACGTTTGATCGCGCCTGGCCTAGTAACCTCAACGGCCCTACTTACGATGCCAAGAGCAACGAAGTGGCGATTGAGGAACTGACCATCACGCACGAGGGCTATAAGCGCGTGCCGGTTGGTGGCTAAAGCCGCTTCCTGTGACTGAAGCGTGAACGAGCTTCCCTTCATGCTGCCCGTCGGACTGTTTACGTCCGACGGGCAGGTTCACCGCAGCGGCGTGATGCGTCTGGCCACTGCACTGGACGAAATCGAACCCCTGGGCGACGCCCGCGTACAGCAGAACGAGGCCTACTATAGCCTTCTTCTGCTAGCCCGCGTGGTCACGCGTCTGGGGCCATTTTCGCCTGTCACGCCTGAAGTGCTGGCGGTGCTGCCTGCCGCTGACTTTGCCCATCTTCAGGCTCTGTACGCTCATCTGAACACCGTGCACCCTGTCAGCTGGTCGGCACCTGCTCCGAGTGTGCTACCTGCAGACAACACCCTGGAAACCGAGTGTCCTCACTGCGGAGCGCTGCTGGAACTTGACCTGACCCAGGAGCTCAGTCCCGCATGAGCGGAGCGCCCCAGCCGTCCCCTGGGGGGGCCACAGCCGCAGTGGGCACCCGTGCAGCGGCGCAGTCCCCCGGCCTGGACCTCGAGGAAGTGGCGCGGCGGGTGTACGCGCTGTTGTTAGAAGATTTGCGGCTTGAGCGTGCCCGCCGCACAGGAGGACAACCATGAGCATCAGGGTCGCCGCCAGTGTTCGCGCTGGTCCGTCTGGAGTTAGCGGGAACGCCCGTATTTCGGCCGGTCCCGTGACTGTCTCTGGCAACTTTGGTCTAGCAACACCTGTGCCGACCACACCTCAGAAAGCTGCTTACGGCATTCTATCTAATCACCGCTATCACGTCGCTATAGACGGCATCGAACATGCGGCCTTTAGTGAGGTCAGCGGGCTTCAGATAGAAACCGAGACCATGGATCACATTGAGGGTGGCGTCAATGACCGGGTCATGCGCCTTCCAGTGCGGTCCAAAATGGGGAACCTGACGCTGAAACGAGGGGTGGTGGCTGGCCAGCAGCTGCTGGAATGGTATTTGGACATCGTCAACGGTTACTTAGATACCCGCAACGTTACCGTCATCGTCTACCAGGCCAAGGGTGATGTGCTGGTGCGCTTTGAGTTCCTTCAGGCCTATCCCGTGAAGTGGAGTGGACCTCAATTCGCCGGCACAGGCGATGCGGTGGCCGTAGAGACCCTGGAACTGGCCCACGCCGGTTTCCTGCAACTCAGCCGCTAACGCCCGCCGCTGCGACCGGCATGCTCCTGTCCAGCGGCGCACAATGGAAAGGAGTTTTGTGAGCATCTTCGACGACCGGCTCCGCCGATTAAAACACGCTTCCCGCATGGCCGTCACTCAACAGGATATCCCGGCGCGGCCCACCGCTCCGGCGTTGCCCTGGCCGGCTCTACCAACCGGCAGGGTCACTCCGCCTGTGAGTGTTTCTGCGCCGCGCCGTGTCGTCGCTCGCCTGGTGACGATGCCACCTACGCCTGCAGAGCCAGTGCTGACGCCCGTTGCACCTGCACCGCCAGCACCTTCGCCGGCCAGCCGTCTGGCAGAGAGGCTGTCTTTCCAGAGTGAACCTGTCCCGCGAACTCCTGACGTAGCAGTGCCACCAGTAAAGGCTCCCGAAGCGTTTTCAAGTGATCCTGTCTGGGAGAGCGAACAGCAAGACCCATATGGAGACACCCAAGAGGCGCTAGAAGCCGGCCTGCTCACGTCACCGCCCGTTCAGGGCATGCCCCCTGCCCCCTGGGCAGCCCCAGAGCCAGACGAGACACCAGTCACACCAGCAGCTCCCCGCCGCGCACTGTCTTTCGCAGAAACTCTAGCCCTTAATCAGCAGCTGGAGACTCTTCAGCCCCGCGATCAGGGTGAGCAGGCTGGAGCTGCCCAGCCGCCTGTTCTCTCTCCGGCGGCGCCTCTGCCCCCAGCAATCTCTGTGGCAAAGCCAGTCGCTCTACCAGAGAGTCGCTCTGCCTCGGCCGAATCCTCTGCAATCCCAGCAGCAAACAGGCCTCAGGCTCAACTGCCTGCCCCTGCACCGCTGACGCCTGAGCGAGAAGCCCCCAGCATCCCAGTTTCGCCGCCAGTGACGGCCACAGCGGCAGAGCCAGCGCACCCACAGCTTTCTCTTCCTGAAGCCCAGTTACCAGCTGTGGACGAAACTCAAGTTACGCCACAGGACGCCCAGAACCTCTCGCAGACGGCGGCTACCACCGAGCCCAGCAATGATTCAGCGATCCTAGCGGAAGAGCCACCTCCTCTGCTGTCTCCCTTAACTGCTGATGTGCGCGCGGCCCACGAGCAGGAGCGCCGCGAACTGGAAGCCCTGCTGCGGGCCACTAACAGCGATATCCCGGTGCGCCTGCCCCGTCGGCCGCGTCCAGTGGTGCCGCCACGTCCAGCCGCACCCCCTGTAGAAGAGAAGGAAGTCAAACCAGCGGCCCCTATTCCAGCCGAGCAGTCGCAGAGCATTCTTGCTCGCCTGAACCGCTACGCAGAACTGGAGGCCAGCGGCGAGGTCAGCGCCTCTATGATTCCGCTGCACCGCATGGAGAGTTGGGACGATCACCACCCAGACCAGAATCTTGCGGCTGAAGCGCAGACCACCGAAACAGCCAGCGAGACGGTAGCCCCAGCACCAGTCTTCTCCAACGCGGCGGTACCGGCCACCCCAGCCCCTACCCGCTTGAAAGCGCGGGCCAGTCGCGCTGGGCACAGTAAGGAGGCCCGCTCAGCTTCCACCCGCCGCAAAGACACGGGCGCTGAGGCCGACGAAGAACCGGACACAGCGCTTCCCCGCGCCGCATCCCCGCCGGGTGAGGCCGTGATGTCAGCCCCCAGCGTGCCTCAACCTGGGCAGCCGCGACAGGCATTTGCTGTTCGACAATCAGATCTAGAGGATGCAGCAGCAGAAAGCAACGACACAGTAGAGCGGCCGCGCTTGCTGACAGCTCCTCTCCAGCTCCCTGAATTGCCATCTCTGGACCGCTCTCCCTTAGATGAGATTGACCTGGTAATGCCTCAGGCCATGTCTCCTGAGCTGGGTGCGCGCGCGTTGACGCGGCAGGAATCAAGCTCTTTCCTCCTCAAGAGGGCACCAGTGGAGCAGCAGCAGCCCCAAATCCGCTCTGCCACTTCAGAGAGTGCACCTCCCCCAGCCCCGATCCGAGGACCAGGCGCGACGTTGCCGGTAGCCCCATTGGCAAAGTCCATGCCCGAGGTGCGAGAGGCCACATCGCTTGAGGACCTGGCACCGCAAGGACAGGAAGAAAGGGCTTCTTTACCTGATCAACTGGCACCGGTGGTTGCCCCTCAGCAAACTATTCCTTCGGCTCCGGTCATAGATGCCGCCATCTCTAAGCCCGTTGGAGCAGTTCAATTTCCACCATCGCTGCCTATAGCTTCACCTACTGCACAGCAACCGACAGTGATCCTGCCCAGCGTGCCACTTTCACGCGCGCTCGAACCACAGTCTGAGGCTTTTACGACGTTCACCGACCCTGTGAAGCCCATGCCTAGGCGCGAATTGGTGGAGGGTGGGTCACCCTTGCCTGAGCCTAAGGCACCTGTGGTGCTGTCAGCTTTTCCAGAGTCCCCTCAGCCAGATCAACCAGACTTGGCAATCTCGCCTCTGCCAGCTCAGCTAACTACAAGCAGTGAGCGCACTGCGCCTCTGGTGGCAGCTCCTACTATACAGACGCCGACACCGCATCTGGCCGTACCGGCAGCAGTCCTCCCGACCTTTACACCGGTGCCACCTCAGCAAGAGTCAGTCCTGGCTCCTCGCCCTACACCGGCCTTAAATGCTCAAGTGTTGGCAGCTGCCGCTTCTCTTCTACCAGCGCCTCTCATTCCCTCTCTTTTCAATGGACAGGAATCAAGGCCTACACCCACAGCTGCGGCGCCTTTGCCGTCTTTGGCTGCTCCCTTCTCGCTGACGCCACCCCACTCAAATGCTGTCCAGCGTGTTGAGGCGCCTGCGCAGAGGGATCACATTCTCCAGACGACACCCAATTTCACGGTGCCTAGCACAAACCCAGGGGATATGGCACCAGAGGCAAAGGCCAGCGCCTCTCTGCCTCTCAGTGCAACTGAGATCTTAGAGCCAGCGCTGACTGCCTGGTCGGCTGGACCCGCGCTGTCAGCACCTCCTCGCCCCAACAGCATTGACTCTGAGTCCTTCAGACCTCAGACCACAGCGCCTCAAGCTTTGGTGATACCGGAATCAAGACCGACGCGGCCTGACTTGGCGCCTCAGCCTGCGGCTCTGTCTCACCCCACTGTGAATGGGCCAACACCAGTGATGCCTGTTCAGCTGCCGCCGTCAGGGGCTGCCCTTTCATCAAAAGCATTGCCCGTTCCAGCTGCCGTACAGACATCAGGCACTCCAGCACTACTCCAGAATGGGCCAGCCAGGTGGAATCCATTAACACCAGCTAGACCTGTTGTAGAGTCAGTCACTCAGCCTGTACTGCCGCAGTTCAGCACCCCAGCTGAGGTGACCAGAACCGAGAGCTTCGGGGCTATGGCACCCGCGATTCAGTGGCCTGCTGCACCGCCTCGCCTTCCTGCTCCTCAGGCAGATGTAGTAGAACCAGGTGGAATCGCAGCTTCAGCCGCCGTCATACTGCCCAGCGTCCCCACCCAGTTTGACAGGGCACAGGCCGTGTTACCTGCCCTGACACCGGCGCTTCAGCCAGTGCTGACGATGCCTGCGTTGGGGCAAGTTAACCCTCAACTGCCAGAACTGGCCACGCTTGGCTCGCCGCCTTCCTCTCTCCCAATTACACCTGTTGCGGTTGCGCCTGTACCTGCGCCTTGGTCTGGGCCACAAATAGCCGAAGCAGTCAAGCCGGGGGCACTGCCCTCTGCATTTCCAGTGGCACCGTCAGATCTAGCAATGCCAGTGCTCAGGACCCCAGTTTTCACTGAGCCGAGCAGGGCCCAGCCGCCTACGACCGAGAGCGGGGCGTCAGCTTTACCAGGAACACCAAGTTTGAGTGCGGTGGCTGGCTCGCCGCTGCTTCCAGTCACACCACCTACCAGCACAAGCTTCGACTCCAGGTGGTCTGCGCCTCAACCAGCGAGGAGTTTGCCAGAAGCCACCTGGCCTGATGTCGGTGGCCTACTTCCGCCAGTGGTCCAGGCGGCCTCACCTGTGGCATCTGGCCTTCTCGCTTTGCCGAACAATGCTGTGGTCTCGCCGGTGAGTCAAACGGCGCCATCTCTGACACCTGTTGCTGCTCCACTAGGTATCCAGCCCATCAGTGCTGGCCCTGCGCTGGGAACGGCCCAGCCCATCATGCCGCCAGCCCCACTTGGGCGGGCGCCGGCTGAAGTCAGACCGCCCCCAGCGCGGCTGGGGCCGCCTACCCTGGGCAAACCCCGCAGCGGTTCACCATTGCCCAGTCAGCCTGTCGTTCCGGGGACTCCGCTAGAGACGCCGGGACAAGCTCCTCTGGCACAGGCCGTGCAGACTGCCTTTCAAAGAGACGGCCACGGTCAGGCCTTCGCACCCAGCGTGCAAGCGGCACTCCAGCGAACGCTGGGCACGGACCTGGGCGACGTGCGCGTGGTGCAGAACGTTCATGTCCCCGCCGCTCTGAAGGCCGCCCAGGCCCACGGCTTAACCGTAGGACAAACAGTGTTTCTGGCCCCAGAGACGCGGCTGGATACGCCAGCTGGTCTGGCCCTAGCGGCCCACGAGGTCACGCACGCGGTCCGGCACACCCGGCCCAACTTTGTCCCCGAAGTGCTACGCCGCGCCGCGCCACAGGCGCAGAGCCATGACGAAGAGGGCGTGGCGCTAGCCACTGAACATGCCGCGCTGCGAGAACACACGACGCGGCCTGATTCGGCCAGCGTAGAGCAGGGCCGTCGAGGAACTCAGGCCAACCGTCTGCCCGGTCTGCCGGCACCCTGGGACGCCATGCCCGTCTGGGATGAACCAGCCGCGGCAAGCACTCGCCATCACACCGCCCCGCCTGCGGCCATGCCCCTGCCAGCTGCACCACCTCCTCAGGCTGGGCCTACCCCCTGGGCACATGCGGCCGCCGCAGACCGCCCAGCCCCCAGCAGCGCGCCGCCGCCTGCGGCTAGCACCCCTTCGGTGGGCCGGCGCGTGGCACCCACGCCGCAGGTGGACCTGGATCAGGTGGCGCGCGAGGTATATGCCCGCCTGCGTGACCGGCTGGGCGCCGAACTGCGCCGACTGTAAAGCCACAAGAGGAGCGCCCCACCGTTCTGGCTGGGGCGCTCCTTCTAATTCGGTTTACTTCAGGCCGTTGGCCACGGCTTTGGCCAGCGTTCCCTGCGCATCGTCGCCGTCCAGGGACCAGGCCATGGCGCCGCCCAGACCCTTCTGCTTGATGTAGGCCATCTTGGTGGCAATGACTTCGGGGTCGTCATAGCTCCAGAAGGTCGTGCCGTCGAACTTCCACATCTGCTTGGTCACGGGATCGCGGTAGATCGTGCCAGGGGCAGTTTTCAGGACCTTGAAGTCCTCGTAGCCCGCTTCATAGGTGCCGCGCGCCGCGCCAGTGGCCCGCTGGTACAGGCCGCTATTGGCATTCGTCACGCCCGTCCAGCCCCGTCCATAGAAGGGCACACCAATCACCAGTTTGTTGGCGGGCATACCAGCGTTCAGGAACGCCGTGACTGCTGTATCCACCGAGTAATTCTTGGTGACACCTGTCCCAGGATCGTTGGGGCTGGGGTACAGGTTCGAGTGAAAGTTGGTGGGACCGGTGGCGTCCCAGGCGCCCCGGAAGTCATACGACATGATGTTTACCCAGTCCACGGCGTTCTTGTAGGCGGCCGGGTCCTGGTTGGCAATCTTGTCGGCGCCGCCGGGCGCGGCGATGGTCAGCAGTAGCCCCGACTTGTAAGCGTCAAGCTGACGGCGGAATTCTTGCAGCAGCAGCGTGAAGTTCTGCTTGTCCTGCGGGCTGACCGAGTTGGTGGGCAAGCCGCCGCCGCCGGGGTATTCCCAGTCGATGTCGATGCCGTCGAAGACGCCCGCCGCTGCCCCAGGGCCGCCCGCACCGTCGGCCACCGGCAGATTGCCCTTGATGTAAACGTCAATGCAGGAGCTGACCAGTGCCTTGCGAGAAGCGTCGGTCAGGGCCGCCGTGCTGAAGTGCTTGCTCCAGGTCCAGCCGCCCAGCGAAATCAGCACCTTGAGGCCGGGGTACTTGGCCTTAAGCTTCTTGAGCTGGTTGAAGTTGCCCTTGAGTGGCTGGTTCCAGACATCGGCCACGCCGTCCACGCTGGTCGCGGTGTCAAAGGACTTCCCGTAATCGGCAAAGCCGTCGCCGCCGTCGCCATTGCCGCTCTCGGCGCGGGTCACGATGTTGCAGCGGTAGGTGCCGCCCTCGTTGTAGATGTTGCCGAAGGCGTAATTGATGTGCGTCAGGGTGGCGGCTGTGCCACTGGTGTCCATCGTCTTGACCTGATAGTTCCGCTGATAGATCCCCCACTGGGTAAAGTACCCGACGCGCTTATAGCCGCCTGTGTTGGGTGGGGGGTTGGAGCCGATGCTGACGGTCACGCTGCTAGAGGCGGTGTTGGTGTTGCCAGCGGCATCGAAGGCTTTGGCGCTGTAGCTGCGGCTCCCGTTGTTGGCACTCGTCACCGCCTCCGACGCCGTGAACGGCGCCGTCGTATCAGTGCTCAGCAGCCGCGTGCCCTGATAAAACTCCACCTTCGTCACCCCCACGTTGTCCGACGCTGTGGCCGTGAGCGTCACGTTCCCGGCACTCGTCACCGTCCCTGGACTGGCGCTGAGACTCACGGTGGGGGCGGTGGTGTCACCGCCCGGGGGTGGGGTGGTCGTGCCCGCACAGCTGGCGCCATTGAGGGTGCAGGTGTTGACGCCCGTGAGTTGCCCAGAGCCGTCATAGCCGATGGTGACACTGCCACCGGCGGGGATGGTGGCGCCGCCCCAGGCGTTGGGGGTGATGGTGTACAGACCACTGCTGTCTTTGGTGATGCTGCCGCCCGCACCCCAAGCGCTGCTGCCGGCAGCAGCGTTGCCATTGAACTTGAACTTGAGGGTCCAGCCGGTGATGGCGCTGGGGCCCGGGTTGGTGAGGGTGATGCGGCCGGTGAAGCCCGTGTCCCAGGTCCCCGTGCTGTCAAACGTCGCGGTGGGCCCCGTGGCCTGGGCCTGTAGGGTGGCCTGGTGCGCCACCGGCGCCTGCGTCCCACACGATCCAAGGGCCAATGTCAGGGCCAGAAGGGCTGTAAACCGAGCAGCAGTCTTGTGCATACCTCACCTCAAAGGGGTTGAACGGGAACGGCACACCGGGGTCTTTCGTTTTGTGGACAGTCGCATCATGCAAATATTTTTTCAGGATGTCAAGAAGGAAGAATAATTTTTTTCATACCTCAGCCGGTCGGCTGCTTCGAGTCTTTTGAGGAAGAGCAAAGCAGGAGGAAGAACTGAAGAGCAACAGCGCTCAAGCTGGCGCTGAGCAGGAAAACGACTGCCTCCTAAGAGAAGTTTTTTGCTGTTGGACAGCATCCGAAAGCCATCGCGGCGCATGAAGCCCCACGCGATTCGCCAGACCTGAAAATTCCCGCCTGGATTTTTCAGGATTTGACAAAAATAATTTTCATCCCTAAGCTGTCTTTATCAAACTCACTGCCGACCCCAGGCCAAGGAGGCCCATGAGTCAAACGCTCTCACGCCCCGCCCACACGCAGGGAGCCATTAGCCGTATTCGGCTACACGCCCACAGCCTCTCGCCTTCTCTCAAACAAGTCGCCGACCACGTCCTGCGTGACGCTGAAACCGTGCTCCATCAGACGATTACCGAACTGGCTTCGTCGGCGGGCGTAGGGGAAGCCACCATCACCCGGCTGTGCCGCAAGCTGGATTTTGCTGGCTTTCACGCCTTCAAAATTGCTCTGGCTGCCGATGTGGCCGGGCGCGATACAGCCCCCGAGAATGTCAGCGGCGCCGACCTGACGGGCCACACCGCCCGCCTGGTCAAGCAAAGCGCCCTGACGTTGGAAGACACCGGCCGCCTCCTTGACCCCGCTGTAATTGAAGCGGTGGCCGACCAGCTGGCCCGCGCGCCACGGGTGGACATGACCGGCCAGGGCAATTCAGGGTTGGTGGCGCAGCTGTTTGCGCACCGCCTGCTGCGCCTGGGCATCACGGCTGTGGCCCACACCGACCCGCATGTGGCGGCCGTCAGCATCTCCACCCTGCCGCGCGGCGGCGTGGTGATCGGCCTGACCAGTTCGGGCAGCACCATTGACACCGTGCAGCACCTGCGCCTGGCCCAGAGCCACGGCCACTACACCGTCGCCATTACCCACCGGGCCAGTTCACCCGTGACCCGCTACGCCAGCAAGGTGCTGTTTACCTCGCGCCAGGAAGAGCCCCTGACCGACGCCGTGCTGGACACCCTGATGTCCCAGACGCTGGTGCTGGAAGTGCTGTACGCCGCCCTGCTCGCCCGCCGCCCCGAGGCCGCCGCCGTTCTGCGCGTCACGGCCGAGAGTGTGGTCGAGAAAAAGTATTAAGTTCCCCTGCCTGTCACGTCCCCCAAGGAGACTGCCATGAAACGTACCCTGACCGTTCTGACCCTCAGCCTCGGCCTCTCGGCGCTGTCCAGCGCAAACGCGCAGACCACCACGGTCACGTTCTGGACGTGGTATCTGAGCCCCAAGTTTGACAGCTACATCAAGTCCACGATTGCCGCCTTCGAAAAGGCCAACCCGACCATCAAGGTGCAGTGGTTCGACAAGCAGGACTCGATGATGCAGGACTTTGTGGCGGCGGTGAACCTGGGGAACGCCCCCGACGTGGTCAACCTGAACATTGACGAAACCCAGAAGGCCGCCCAGAACGGCTTCCTGGCCGCCGCCAGCGACCTGACCCCCGCCGCCACCCTGAGCCGCACCTTCTACGGCCAGAGCCTGAAGAACTTCACCTCGGGCAGCAAGGTCTACGCCTACCCCTGGTACGGCTGGCTGAACGAGGGCGTGCTGCTGTACAACCCCGACCTGCTGCAAAAAGCCGGCCTGAGCCGCGCGCCCCGCTCCACCAGCGAACTGCTGACCTACGCCAAGACGGTCAAGGACAAGACCGGCGCCTACGCCTGGGTGCCGGCCCTGAAAGACCCCAACACCGCGTCGTTCCTGGGGTACTTCTACGCCGAGGGCTTGCCCATCTACGCCGCCGACGGCAAGGCCATGTTCAACAGCGCCCAGCACGCCGCGCTGCTCAACCAGTTCGTCACGCTGTACCGCGGCGGCTACATCCCGGAAGACGCCGTGCGCCGTGAGGCCTTCCAGCTGGCGACCGAGTTGTACGCCCAAAACCGCGTGGCCATGATCGTGGGTGGCCCGCAGGCCCTGACCCGCATCAAGGACACCAACCCCAGCCTGTACGCCAAGACCGTGGTGACCGAAGCCCCCGTGGGCAAAGCCAACGTGCAGACCGGCGGCAGCATGGGCCTGGTAGTCCCCAAGGCCAGCAAGAACCCGCAGGCCGCCGCCAAACTGGCCGCCTTCTTCACGAACAACGCCAACCAGCTGGCCTTCGCCAAGGTGGTGCCGGTCGTGCCCACCACCCTGGGGGCCCAGACCAGCGTGCAGTTCAAAGTGACCAGTCAGGACCCCGTTGCCAAGGCCACCGGCCTGGTCGGCGCTTCGGGCCGCTTTATCAACCCCGGCTACAAGGCGCCCGGCAACAGCGACGACCTGTACAAGAACTTCAATGACAACATCGAGGCCGCGCTGCTGGGCAAAAAGAGCGCGCAGCAGGCCCTGAACGACTCGGTGACGTACTGGAACGCCAACATGAAGAAGTAACCCTCTGAGGTGGCCCTGCAGCCACCCAGAGCCGGAGCGGCCGCGCCGCCCACCCGCTCTTCAAGGCCCGCTCGATTTCCGGGCGGGCCGGTTTGTTTCCCTGGCCCCCGGTCCCTCCCCTCTTTGCAAAGGACGTTGCCCCATGCGAGTTTCCTGGCGTTCCACGCTGCTGTCGTACACCTTCTTGGCCCCGGCCCTGGTACTGCTGGCGGTGTTTACCTTCTACCCTCTGTTGTACGGCTCTTACCTGGGCTTCACGGAATACAACGGCGCGCGCTTTGCGAACGGGCTGGCCCCGAAGTGGGTGGGCACCGACAATTTCGAGAAGCTGTTTGCCGACCCCCTGTTTCTCACGGCCCTGAAAAACAGCGTGAAATACCTGCTGGTGGTGCCGGCCCTGCAACTGGGGGCGCTGGCCGTGGCGGTGCTGGTGAACAAGCAACTGCCGGGTATGGCGATTTTCCGGGCGGGGTATTACGTGCCGGTGGTGACGTCCGTGTCGCTGGCGGCGGTCATGTGGGAGTGGGTCTTTAACCGCGAGGGCACCCTGAACTGGCTGCTGCGCTCGCTGGGCCTGACGTCCACCGAGTCGCAGTTTGGCTGGCTGAACTCGGAGGCCTGGGCCTTCTGGGCGGTCATGCTGGTGACCTTCTGGCGCGGCTTTGGGTACTACATGGTGCTGTATCTGGCTGGCCTGCAAACCATTCCTGAAGAACTGGAGGAAGCGGCGGTGCTGGACGGCGCCAGTGCGTGGCAGCGGTTCTGGCGCATCACGGTGCCACTCATGCGGCCCACCATCCTGCTGTGTACCCTGCTGTCCACCATTGCGGCGCTGCGGGTGCTGGAAGAAGTGCTGGTGCTGACCAACGGCGGCCCCCTCAACTCCACTTACACCGCCCTGATGTACGTCTACGCCAAGGCCTTCCAGGGCTTTGACTTCGACTACGGCCTGGCCAGTGCGGCCGGCCTGGTGGTGGCGGCCGTGGCGCTGCTGCTCTCGGCCGTGAACTTCCGGCTGTTTCACCGCCCCGAGGAGGAGCAGGCATGAAGCGGCTTCTATTTGCGGCCCAGAGGCCTTACCGGATAACCCCCTCCGCGCCCGACCTCTCTGCCGCTCTGCTCTCGTGCTTCTCAACTTGCTCTGCTCGACTTGAAGGGCGACAGGGCGCCCCTCAACCGGAGTTCTTATGAGCCTGACTGCTGCGTCCCCCGCCCAGACGGCCCACCGCCCGGTGGCCTGGCGCAAACCCGCCCGGCTGGCCCTGCGCTACGCCCTGCTGCTGCTGATTCTGGTGTTTGCCCTGTTCCCGTTCATCTGGACACTGGCCATCGCCCTGACAGACAAGACGGCAGGGACCTCCATCTACGCCTTTCCGGCCAGCCTGCTGCCCAAGCGCGTGACCCTGTACAACTTTGCCGATGTGTTCCGGACCTTTAGCCTGGGCAAAGCGCTGTGGAATTCGGTGTCCATTACCGCGATGACGGTGGTGGGCACCCTGCTGGTCTCTGCCCTGGCCGCCTACCCGCTGGCCCGGTTCCGCTTTCCAGGCCGCAACCTGATTTTCGGAGCGATTCTGGCGACCCTGGTGCTGCCCTCGGAAACCACCTTTATCGTCAACACCCTGACGCTGAAGAACCTGGGCCTGCTGGGCACCCATCTGGGCGTGGCCATTCCCACGATTGCCGGGGCGTTCGGTATCTTCCTGATGCGCCAGGCATTCCTGGCGGTACCGGTCGCCCTGCTGGAAGCCGCGCGGCTGGACGGCGCCAGCGAGTTGGGCATCCTGTGGCGCATCATGCTGCCGCTGACCAAACCCTCCCTGGCGGCCCTGGGCATCTTTACCACCGTGACCACCTGGAACGCCTATTTCTGGCCCATGCTGGTGCTGTCCGGCGCGCCTGATAAAGCACCCCTGGCCGTGGCCGTGCTGAAACTCAAGGGGCAATTCAATTACGACCCGTTCAACATTGCCGCTGGGGCCATCATCATGATGCTGCCAGTGCTGATCGTATTCCTGGCTGCCCAGAAGCTGTTCCTGCGCGGCATGGAAGGAGCCGTGAAATGACTGAGGCCAAGCCCACTGTCCGCCGGGACGACGTGACCCTGCCCCCTGCCGAGCCTGTGATGCTGCGCGAGGCCAGAGAAGCCCCCGAGGTGGTGGCCCGCCAGGCCGCCGACGCGGATGTGGCCCGCGTGGCCCGGCAGATTGCCGACTTTGGCCCCTCCTTTGTGGTGACGCTGGCACGCGGCTCGTCAGACCACGCCGCAACCACGCTGCGCTACGGCCTGGAGACACATCTGCGTCTGCCCGTGGTCAGCGCGGCGCCCAGTGTGGCCGGGGTGTACCACGCCGACGTGAGTTACCGGGGCGCGCTGGTGCTGGCCATCAGCCAGTCAGGCGGCAGCCCCGATCTGGTCGAAACGCTGGCCCAGGCCCGCCGGGGCGGCGCCCTGACCTGCGCGCTGGTGAATACGCCTGGCAGCCCGCTGGCCCACGCCGCCGACCTCGTGCTGCCGCTGCACGCCGGCGAGGAACGTGCGGTGGCCGCCACGAAAAGCTATCTGGCCGCCCTGACGCTGGGCGCGCGCCTGCTGCACGCCTGGCGCCCCGACGATCACCTGGGCGCGGCGCTGGACGGCCTGCCTGGGGCGCTGCGGGCCGTGCTGGCGCAGGAGGACCGGGCGCGGCAGGCGGCCCTGCGGCTGACGGGCGATCAGCCCACCCTGGTGCTGGGGCGCGGGCTGCACAGCGGCGTGGCCGCCGAAGCCGCGCTGAAGTTGCAGGAGACAGCGGGCGTGGCGGCCCTGGCCTTCTCGACCGCCGAGTTTGCCCACGGACCCGCCCGGCTGGCCGAACCCGGCACGCCGGCGCTGTTCTTTCAGGGCCGCGACGCCACCGCGCCGTTCACGGCGGCCAGCCTGGAGACGCTGCGCGGCTACGGCGCCAAGGTCACCCTGATTGGCGACAATGCCGCCGGGCAGGCCGCCGACCTGCCCACCCAGCCCACCGGCCACCCCCTGACGGACCCGGCAGTCTCGGCGCTGGCCGCGCAGCTGCTGATCGCCCACGCCGCTGTCGCACGCGGCGAGAACCCCGATGCCCCGCCCCGCCTGGCGAAAGTGACGCGCACGGTATGACCCACCCAGCCCGTACGCTCATGGTGGACCTCCCCGGCCCCACCCTCACCCCGGACCTGGCCCGCTGGCTGCGCGCCCTGAACCCCGGCGGCGTGTGCCTGTTTGCCCGCAACATCACCACGCCAGAAGCCACCGCGCAGCTGGTAGCAGACATCCGGGACGCGCTGGAACGGGGCGCCCTGGTGGCCACCGACCAGGAGGGCGGCGCGGTGCTGCGCCGCCTGGACGGCCCGCAGCCGCCCACGCCGCAGGGGCTGGGGGTGCTGGACGATCCCCAGGCCGCCTTTGAGGCGGGGGCGCTGGCAGCGCGGGGCCTGCTAGAACTGGGCATCAACTGGAATTACGCCCCCAGCCTGGACGTGAACATTGACCCACTGAACCCAGTGATCGGCGAGCGTTCCTTCGGCACTGACCCGGCGCGGGTAGCGGCCCTGGGCGTGGCCTGGGCGCTGGGCAGCGAATCGGCAGGTGTCCTCAGTGCCGTTAAGCATTTTCCAGGGCACGGCGATACGCGCGTGGACAGCCACCTGGCCCTGCCCGTGGTGAACAAGAGCCGCGCGGCGCTGGAGGCCTGCGAGTGGGTGCCGTTCCGGGCGGCGGTGCAGGCGGGGGTGGGCAGCGTGATGACCGCGCATATCCTGTATCCCGCCCTGGACCCGGAGCGCCCAGCGACCCTCTCGCCGGCCCTGCTGGACGGCCTGCTGCGTCAGGAATGGGGCTACAGCGGCATCGTCGTGACGGACGCGATGGACATGAAAGCCGTGGCCGACCGTTACCCAGCCGGGCAGGGCGCCGCTCTGGCGCTGACGGCCGGCGCCGACGCCGTGCTGGTGTGCGGGCACGGCGACCAGAGCCTGCACGACCTTCACGCGCGCGCACTGGAACGGGCCTTACAAGGAGGCACCCTGAGCGCACAGCGCGTGGAAGCCGCCGTCACGCGTCTGAGTCAGGCAGAGGCGCGCTTTCCGGGTGCGCGGCGCCTGATCAGCGCCGCGCAGCGCCAGCAGGATGAAGCCGCCACCCTGCGGTGGGCGACGGGCGCCCTAGAACGCCAGGGGCCGCTGCCCACCCTTGACCCGGCGGCGCCCGTTCTGCTGTTTGCGCCCGCCGAGAGTGAGCTGGGCGGTCCCTACGGCGATTTTCTGAGCGGCGAGGCGCTGGCAGCGGCGCTGCGCCCAGCGTTGCCCCATCTTCAAAGTGCGGTCATTGAGGATGCAGAGGCCACGGCGGCTCTGCTCGCCCGCTTTCCCAGCGCCCCGGCCCTGCTGGCCACCACTGGCCGCTGGGGGATACCGGACACCACCGTGGCCCTGGCGGCACGCCTGGCCACCCGCCGCGCCCCGGCGGTTCACCTGGCCCTGTGGTCGCCCGACGCCGCGGCGCAGCTGCCTTTGCCTGCATTGGTCACGCACGGATTCCGGCGGGCGCACTTGCAGGCGGCGGTGGACGCCCTGCTGGGCTCAGGGCAGACTGCGCCGGTCTAGTCGGGGGCAAACGCCACCTCTACGCCCTCAGCCTGTTCACTCCTCTTTACCTTTAGCGCCTGTCAGCCTTCCGCTGGCAGGCGCTGTTCCTGCTTCTTTCCACAGGAGCAGGTGCTACCATCGGCGCAATCCAAACGAGTGTTCTGGCCCACCTGCGGCCACCGGAGGTTGCCCATGCGAACCCGCCTGACCCTGACTGTCCTTCTTGCCTGCACCTGCACCGCCCTGGCCGACGTGCGGGTGGGCGTCATTGTGTCCTCGACCGGCCCGGCGGCCAGCCTGGGCATTCCCGAGCGCAACACCGTGGCCCTGCTGCCCCAGACCATCGGCGGACAGAAGGTTGTGTACACCATCCTCGACGACGCCTCTGACACCACGGCGGCCGTGACCAACACCCGCAAACTCATCCAGGAGAACAAGGTGGACCTGATTATCGGGACCACCACCACGCCCGCCTCGCTGGCCATGATTGACGTGGTGGCCGAGGCGAAGGTGCCTCTGATCAGTCTGGCCGCCAGCGAGGGCATCATCAAGCCTGTGGACGCCAAGCGGCAGTGGGTGTTCAAGACCCCCCAGACCGACGCCCTGATGGCGGCGGCCATCGTCCAGCATATGCAGCAGAACAAGATTAAAACGGTGGGTTACATCGGCTTTAACGACGCCTACGGCGAAGGCTGGCTGGCCGAACTGAAACGCAGCGCGGCGGCGCGCGGCATTCGCGTGGTGGCCGAGGAACGCTACGGGCGCAGCGACACTAGTGTGACCGGCCAGATTCTGAAAATCGTGGCGGCCCGCCCCGACGCGGTGTTGATTGGCGCTTCTGGCGTGCCGGCCGTGCTGCCCCAAAAAACCCTGAATGACCGAGGCTACAGCGGCAAGATTTACCAGACGCACGGGGTCGCCAACGCCGACTTTCTGCGGGTAGGCGGCAAGGATGTCGAGGGCGCCATTCTGCCCGCCGGCCCGGTGCTGGTGGCAGACCAGCTGCCCGACAGTAGCCCCAGCAAGCGCGTGGGCCTGAATTACATGTCGCTGTACGAAAGCCGCTACGGCAAAGACAGCGTGTCCACATTTGGTGCTCACATGTGGGACGCCGGCCTGCTGATGCAAAAAGCCATTCCGGTGGCCCTCAAGCGGGCCAAGCCCGGCACCGCCGAATTTCGTGACGCCCTGCGGGACGCCCTGGAAGCCACCCGCAACGTGATCGGGTCGCACGGCATCTTCAACCTTTCGGCGACTGACCATCTGGGCCTGGACGCCCGCAGCCGCGTCATGGTGCAGGTCGTGAACGGCACCTGGAAACTGCTGAAATAGGGCGGGGCTAATCCCGGTCAGGCACCACCTGAACGCTTCTGAGGCCTGTCTAACGCGGCCTCATCGCCAGGCACCCGTCCGCATTGGGCAGGTGCCTGGAAGTTGTCGAACTCATGGATTGACCGTGCCGCATGTGCGGCAGCTCGGCCCCCTTGAATGTGGCAAGATGCCAAACAATGAATCGCCACGACCAGGCCAACGCCGACCAGATTGCCTGGCTGCACGCTGCGTTGACCGCTGCGACATCCACTGAATCTGAGTCGGCGGTTCCCGGACAACGCCCTTGTGCTCAAGTCGCCCTGGATGGGGCGCTTGGAACAGGCCCAGCACTCGAACAGAGGCAGCCAGAGACGTAAGCCAATGCCCTGGGCTGCCCCGCTTGCCGGATAGAGTGACCATACAGCGCAGATGTCATCGTGATGAGCGCTCACCTGGCTGGACTGATGACTGCCGGGCAAACGGCACAGGCCTGGCGGCACATACCAAGAAAACGAGCAGAATGTAGGGAGCAGGCGCACTGGTTATTTCTGGTGAATGCTACTGAGCAGCGGCGATTGGAGATTCACAATGAAGAGCCTCCGCCTATGCTTCAGTGCTGGGCGTGGGCTCTAGGCCATGCAGTTTCCTAAAGACATTTATTGATCAAAGCGCAGGTTTGCATAGATTTCTGAGCCACTGAGGGCGCTCCAGACAAATTGAAACTGGCCAAGTGTAGAGAGTGTCAAGGCGAACCTATACAGTTATCAATAGGCCTCCATAAGTGGCTATTCATTAACATTTTCAGCTTTCGTACTGATGAACACACTCTGCCCCGCAGCCGGCGCCGAGTCATCGGCCATCGGCATTAATTGGTAGTTCTACTCCACTTGATCTGAAGGAAAGAGAGTCAGCACAGGCCAGAGTTCATGAT
>NZ_JAIQXU010000015.1 GCF_020166395.1 Deinococcus betulae
ACTGCCCACCATCGTGGGTCAGGCCAACGCCAACAACATCTACTTCACCACCGTGGCCGCGCCCATCAGCGCGCTGCCCGCCTCGAAGGTCTTCGCCGCCAACTACAAGAAGACCTTCAATGACGACGCCCAGGGCTTCGGCGCCTTCGGCTACGACGCCGCCAAGGTGGTCGTGCAGGGCGTGCTGAACGCCGTGCGCGCCAACGGCAATAAGCTCCCCACCCGCACCCAGGTCGAGACCGCCATCCGCAAGGGCAGCTACACCGGCCTGCTGTCGGGCAGCGTGGCTTTCAACTCGGCCGGTGACCGCAAGGCCGCCACGCTGTACGTGATGAACGTCACCAGCGGGCAGTTCAAGCTCAGCACCAGCATCCCCGTCAAGCCCGTCAAGCAGTAAGGGCAGCGGGTTTCACCAAAGACCCCGTACCATCCTGGGGCCGGGCCACGCGCCCGGCCTCTTTTTCTGCCGTTCTGGCAAGAAGGCAGGAAAAGAGGCCGGCTGGGCTGACCCCCAAAGCTGGACAGGCAGCCTGCGCCGCTGGAACCAGACATTTGTGAAACGGGGTACGATGCGCAGCAACGGAGTTCAACCAAGTAGGCGCGCTGACAGGCGCCGGAACGCCGCATTGTTCTCTGCCCCCCGTTTTCTGTGGCCACGCCCCCCGTGGGCGGCGCCCCCACCTCTGGATTAGAAAGGAGTTGAGTTTTTTGGATCTCGCCACATTGCTGCCGTTCCTGGTGGAAGTGATTGTCGGTGGCCTGGTGTTGGGCTTCGTGTACGCCATCATCGCGCTGGGCTACACCATGGTGTACGGCGTGCTGCAGCTGATTAATTTCGCGCACAGCGAGGTCTTCGTGACCGGCGCCGTGGTCGGCTTTGAAGTGTTTCGCGTACTGGCCGGCGTGGAGATCAACGGCTACCTGAAGCTGATCATTGCGCTCATCTCGGCCATGCTGGTCTCGGGGCTGCTGAACGTGCTGATTGAGCGCCTGGCTTACCGGCCCCTGCGCAGCGCCCCCAAACTGGTCCCGCTGATTACGGCAATTGGGGTCTCGCTGATTTTGCAGGACGTGCTGCGAATTATTGAAGGCTTCCAGGGCCGCTTTGACCTGACCTATACCCTGCCTGCCGGCTTTTCCGGGCCGTTCTGCGGCGCCGAGAGTTCCTGCGCCAGTGTGGGCACCTTCCTGAACAGCATCGGCGTGCGCATCAAGGTCACGGACGTGATCGTGATCGTGGTGTCGCTGGTCAGTCTGGCGGCGCTGAACTATCTGGTGAACCGCACCCGCATGGGCAAGGCCATTCGCGCCACCGCGCAGGACCGCGTAACCGCCGGCCTGATGGGTATTGACGGCAACCGCATGATCAGCCTGACCTTCCTGATCGGCGGGGCGCTGGGCGGCATCAGCGGCGTGCTGTTCGGCATGAAATTCGGGACCATCAACGCCTACAGCGGCTTTGACCCTGGCATCATCGCCTTTACGGCGGCCGTGCTGGGCGGGATCGGTTCGATTCCGGGCGCGGTGCTGGGCGGCCTGACCCTGGGCGTCATCCAGAGTCTGATTGGCGCCATGAGTGTGCTGGGCAGTGTCACGGGCATTGCCAACCTGGAAGCGATTGACGCCTCTTATCAGCGCATCGGGGCCTTCCTGGTGCTGGTGCTGATTCTGATCTTCAAACCCACCGGTCTGCTCGGCAAGAGCAACGTGGAGAAGGTATGACGGCCGCGCCCCGCAGGCCCGCACGGGCCTCACGCGCCGAGCAGTCGGTGCTGCTGCTGCTGTTTTTCCTGGTCACCAGCGCAGGCCTGCTGGTTTCTCACAACGGCGACCTGCTGAACCAACTGGGGAGCGTCGGCGCCGCGCTGAAAAACCCCATCGTGGAAGCGCTGCTGGTCAGCCTCTTCCTGGCCAACATCCTGTTTGCCTACCTGTGGCGCGCGCACCCGGCCGTCAAGGCCGTCGTGGGGGCCGGCAGCCTGCTGCTGGTGTTGCCCCTGGCGGGCCGCGCCGACACCAGCCTGCTGGACCTGAGCATTCAGGTCATGATTTTCGCCGCGCTGGCGCTGGGCCTGAACATCGTGGTGGGTCTGGCCGGTCTGCTGGACCTGGGGTATATCGCCTTCTTCGCGGTGGGCGCGTATACCTGGTCCATCTTTGGCAGCCCCCGTTTCTCGGAAATCCTGAGCTACTTCGGCGAGAACCCCGGCGCCACCAACGCCAGCACCCTGGCGCTGGGCCTGTTCCTGACCGTCATCACGGCGGCCAGTATGGTGTACCTCAACCGCCTGACCAAGCGCACCGCCGCCACGGCCGCGACCACCTGGAGCTTCCGCCTGGCGAGTCTGGGTCTGGTGGCCGGCATCATCCTGACCGCCCGCGCCATCCTGGTGCTGATGTCGGGGCAGGCCGACAGCCTGGCCGGCGGCATCAACCCCGCGTTCTTCTGGCTGTTCCTGGCGCTGGCCATCTTCACAGCCGCCGTGGTGGGCGTTCTGATCGGCCTGCCTGTGCTGAGGCTGAAGGGCGATTACCTGGCCATCATCACCCTGGGCCTGGGCGAAGTGATTCGCGTGCTGGCCCTGAACCTCGACCTGTACTCGGCCGGCTCTCAGGGCATCACCCCAGTCGGCAGCGCCTCGGTGCCGTGGTTTAACGCCCTGGCCGGTGCACTGGGGTTTGAAGAAGCGCAGTACAACCTGCTGTTTCTGTACCTGCTGGTGCTGGCCGTGATTGCGGTCATCATGATGGTGAATGTGCGGCTGGACAAGAGCCGCATCGGCCGCGCCTGGATCGCCATCCGTGACGACGAGGTGGCGGCGCAGGCGATGGGCGTGCCCCTGCTGCAAACCAAGCTGATCGCCTTTGCGACCGGGGCCTCGTTCGCCGGGGTCATGGGCATGATCTTTGCCGCCAAGCAGACCTTTATCAGCCCCGAGAGCTTCGTGCTGAACGAAAGCATCATGGTGCTGGCGATGGTGATTCTGGGCGGCATGGGCTCGCTGCCCGGCGTAGTGCTGGGCGCCGCTGTCGTGGCGCTACTGCGGTTCCGCGTGCTGCCCGGCCTGGGCGAAGCCACCGCCAACGTGGACTGGATTCCCCAGCAGGTCAACCCGGCCCAGCTGCAAAAGCTGATCTTCGGCGCCATTCTGGTGGCCATGATGCTGGTGCGCCCTGAAGGGCTGCTGCCCAGCCGCCGCCGTCAGCTGGAACTGCATCACGACGACAACCAGGAAGACGACAGCGTAGACGGCAATGCGGGCGCGCTGGGTAGGGGCAACCAGGGCGACGTCTACAGTCCGGGGCTGGCCCCCGCCAACGAAAATGACCGCAGTGGAGGCGCGAAGTGAGCGGGGCAACTATTCTGGACGTGGCCGGTGTGACCAAGGTCTTCGGCGGCCTCACGGCAGTCAGCGACGTGACCATGAGCGTTCCCGAGCGCAGCATCGTCAGCGTGATCGGACCGAACGGCGCGGGCAAGACGACCTTTTTCAACATGGTTACGGGTATCTATCAGCCCACCAAGGGCACCATTCGCCTGGCCGGGCGCGAACTCGTGGGCCTGCGTCCCGACCAGGTGACCGAGGCCGGCATTGCGCGCACCTTTCAGAACATCCGGCTGTTTTCCACCATGACCAGCGAGGAAAACATCATGGTGGGACGGCACTCGCGGCTGAAAAGTGGCTTTGTGGACGCGGTGCTGCGCACGAAAAAGTTCCACGGGGCCGAGCAGGAAGCGCGCGACGCTGCCCGCGTGATGCTGGATTTCGTGGGCCTGGGCAAGTGGCGCAATGAGCTGGCCACCAACCTCCCCTACGGCGACCAGCGCAAGCTGGAAATCGCCCGCGCGCTGGCCACCACGCCCAAGCTGATCCTGCTGGACGAGCCGGCCGCCGGCATGAACCCGCGCGAGACCGAGGACCTGAAGGCCCTGATTCGTCGGATTCGCGACGAGCTGGGCGTGACAGTCTGCCTGATTGAACACGACATGCGCCTGGTCATGACCCTGTCGGAGCACATCACGGTGCTGGACTACGGCAGCAAGATTGCCGAGGGTCTGCCCCACCAGGTTCGCAACGACCCGCGCGTGATGGAAGCGTACCTGGGCCGCGGGGCGGCGGCCGGCGAGTACGGGAAGGAAGAGCGCCCCCATGCCTGACACCATGCTGGAACTGAACGACGTTCACACGTATTACGACCACATCCACGCCCTCAAGGGCATTTCCATGACCGTGAACGAGGGCGAAATCGTGGCCCTGATTGGCGGCAACGGGGCCGGGAAAACGACCACCCTGCGCACCATCAGCGGCATGATGAAACCCAAGCGCGGCAGCCTGGCCTTTAAGGGGCAGTCCATCGCTGGGATTCCGGCCCATCACATCCTGAACCGGGGAATCAGCCATGTGCCCGAGGGTCGGCGCATCTTCAAGGACCTCTCGGTGCGCGAGAACCTGGACGTGGGGGGCTACACGGTCAGCGACCGCGCCCTGATCGAAAGCCGGATTCAGGAGGGCTTCACGTTCTTTCCGCGCCTGAAAGAGCGCGAAAACCAGCTGGGCGGCACCATGTCGGGCGGCGAGCAGCAGATGCTGGCCATCGCCCGCGCCCTAATGGTCAACCCCAAGCTGCTGCTGCTGGACGAGCCCAGCATGGGGCTCTCGCCCCTGTTCGTAGAGGCCATCTTCGACATCATCGTCAAACTCAACCGGGAGCGCGGCACCACCGTGCTGCTGGTAGAGCAAAACGCCAACATGGCCCTGAGCATCGCCCACCGCGCCTATGTGCTGCAAACCGGCGAAATCAGGCTGTCGGGCAACGCCGCCGACATCGCCAAGGATGAAAGCGTGCGCAAAGCCTACCTGGGCGACGAGTAAAGATCCTGCTGCGTCCTGGGGCCGACCTTCCGCTGTGGAGATCGGCCTCAACCTTGCTGGCTGGGCAGCGCAGACAGGGAGAGGCGGCGGCCGTGATACAGATTCTGTCCATTTCCTTAACATCCGGGAGGGAGCCGGGCGTTCCACGCCTGCGGCGCTTTGCAAGCCCAATTCCCAGAAATCCATCATTTTCCTTCTGCTGCGCAGCTTGGTCAGTCCGGTCGGAAACATTCCGGAATATGTTCCAGAATTTTTCGGAACCCGTATGAAACGTCTGCTGCTCCTCCTGACCGCCGCGCTGCTGGGCGCCTGCACCCCGGTGCAACTGGCGGTTGACCCCGCCGCGCGGCCCAGCCCTGCGGACTACGGCCCGCACAACTTTCCGATGGAATGGTGGTATGTCAGCGCTTACCTGCCGTCCGAGGCGCTGGCGCTGCACTGGGCGCAGTTCCGGGTGCGGGACACGCGGCTGCCAGTCCCGCTGATGATTTCGCATGTGGCGGTGACGGACCTGAAGAGCGGCAGCCTGAGCTTTTTGGAACAGCCAGCAGGGGGCGGCGAGGCCAGCTTTCCCCCGCTGCGCCTGAGTCAGCAGGGCTGGACCTTCCAGCAGCAGGGCACCTCTTCCACCGCGCCCTTCGAGCTCAAGGCGGGGCCGCTGGACCTCACCCTGACGCCGCTGAAGGGGCCAGTCATTCATCCGCCCGGCTACAGCGGCGGGCCAGAGGTGGGGGCGCTGTACTACCAGAGCGTCACGTGGCTGGCGCTGAGCGGCACGGTCAACGGGCGCCCCGTGCAGGGACAGGCCTGGCTGGACCACCAGTGGGGCAATCAGATTCCGGGGCAGACGGCGCTGTGGGACTGGTTCAGCGTTCATCTGGAGGGCGGCGACGACCTGATGGTCTACCGGGTGCGCAGGCCAGACGGTGAGGTGGCGCAGCTGATCGGCAGTGTGGTGGACCCCAGCGGTCAGGTGCGGGCGGTGACCGGCCTGCGGGCCACACCTGGCGCGACCTGGACCAGCCTGGCGGGTCACACCTACGCCCTGGGCTGGCACTTGCAAGCCGACGACTTTGACCTGACGGTGCGCGCCCTGCGCCGGGAGCAGGAACTGCGCAGCCGCAGCAACCGCATTGACTACTGGGAAGGCCCCATAGAGGTGCAGGGCACCTGGGCCAGCCAGCCCACGCGCGGCACCGGGATGATGGAACTGGTGGGCGGGCCCCAGCGTTCATCTGGCGGCGCCGCTTTACAGATGGAACGGGGCCGAGTCAAGGGCACTTGAGGCAGGCGTGCAAAACTTCACGTTCTAGACTCCGGAAGCAATCAACGCGGCGGGGCCGGGCTTTTGCCCTGCGCTCCTGTGCCGCGCTGCTGTCCACAAGCTTTTCTGGAGGAACCTCATGAAGCGATTTGCCCTGATTCTGACCCTCGGCCTGCTGACGCCGCAGGCCCACGCCGTGCCCACCATGATCGACTGCGCCAAAGACACGGCCAACGCCCGCTGCGTGGCCAAGAACGCCCCGGACGGCGTGGGCACGGTGGGCAGCGGCTCTTCTTTTTACCAGGGCGGCAGCGAGCAGCTGCGCGGCGGCTTTGTCACACCCGACGGCCAAACGCTGTACGTGGCGCTGGAAACCCTGCGCAACACCGACCCCTTTGGCGTGGTGATGGCGATTGACCTGAACACCGGCAACCGCCGCGTGGTCAGCGGCTACCTGAACACCGTCGAGAAGGTGGGCAGGGGCGTGCAGGTGCAGGGTGACCGCGACCTGCTGGACCTGTACACACTGGGCAGTGTGACCGACGTGCAGCGGCTGCCCGACGGTTCACTGGTGGCCTACGCCGGGCAACTGATCCGCATTGACCCCACCACCGGGGACCGCACCCTGCTGTGGACCCCCACCACGGCCGCCGACACGCGGGTGCGTGACAGCGTGGAACTGAAATACGCCGACCCGCGCCGGCCCGCTGCGGCCAGCAGCAGCCCCAGCACCTCTGCGCCGACCGTGCCCAACACCACAGTGTCCACGCCCATCGGCAACGTCAATGTGGGCGGCCTGCTGGGTGGGCTCCTGGGCGGCAACAAGACGGCGGCAGCGCCAGCCCCCGCGCCCCAGCCTCAACCCACGGCGCCTGGCAACGGCTACTTCTGCACGCAGGTCAATACCAAGGCGGTCACGCCAGCCCTGCCCATGCCCTACATAGCTGTTGATGGGGACGGCAGCGTGTACCTGCTGGGCAACAACGCGCCCATTGCCGCCGGCTTCGCGCTGTTCAAGCTAGACGCCAAGAATGATTACCGCTGCACCTCGGTCTCGCGCTTTGATGTCAACGGGGACAACGTGCAGGGCAGCGGGATTCCCTGGACCAGCAGCCTAGCCGGCACCGGGCCGCAGTTTGGCGACTTTGCGGTGAACGGAACGACGCTGTACGCCTCAGGCGGGCCAAACCCCAATTACATCGTGGTCAGCGTGGACCTCAAGACGGGCGAGCGCCGCCTGATTTCCGGGCAGACCGACCAAGGCGGGGCACAGGTGTTCAAGAAGGGTCAGGGCGCCGCCCATATCGGCAGCGCGCTGGCCTACAGCGGGGGCGCCCTGTACACCACCCAGGTCCAGGTTTCGGCGGTGCCGTTTGCGCTGGTCAAGATTGACCCAGCCACGGGAGACCGCACCCTGATTGAACCGGCCAAGGGCACGCCCCTGAGCAAGGGCCGGGGCAGCAGCGCGACCCTCTACCCGGTGCCGGGCAGCACTCAGCTGCTGGTTGGCTTTAACGGCGCGTTGCACGTGATGGACCCAGCAACCGGCCTGAACTACATTCTGTCGAGGTAAAGCGGCTGGTGGGGCGCAGGGAGTAGGCGACATTGCTAGGCAGCCTGACCTGACACAGACTGCCATTTGATGACGGCACAGCCGGGAAGGCACCGGTTGCGCCTCCAGAGCGCAAAATCCGTCGTCGTTCCCTCTCGCTCCGTTTGGATTTCATCGAGCATTCCGCTCGATTTAATTGGAAGCCGTATGAGACTGCACTGCCTCTGGCCCCGTGGATTGTCCCCACGGGGCTTTTCCGCTGCGTCCCTGAAACCTTCGCCACTTTCTTAAACCCGCAATAAACTTGACACAACTGCACTCAAGTTTCAGAATAGAGGGAGTTGAGTCCCGACCTCTCCCCCGCTTCTGGAGGTTTCCCCTTTTGAATCCCGAACGCTTGACCGAAGCCAGTACGCAGGCGGTGCAGGCCGCACAGCAGCTGGCCCAGCAGATGCAGCACCAGAACCTGACCCCCGCGCACCTACTGCGCGCGCTGACCGACAACGACACGGCCGCCCGCGCCCTGACCCTGGCGGGCGGCAACCTGAGCACCATCCGCACCGCACTGGACGCCGACCTGGGCAAGCTGCCGCGCGTGCAGGGCGGCGGCGAAAGCCTCTATCTCGACCCCGCACTGGCCCGCGCCTTTCGCGCCGCCGATACGCTGGCGGGGCAACTGGGCGACTCGTTCGTGGCGGCCGACGCGCTGCTGCTGGCCGTGCGCGCCGAATACAAGGGCAAAGGCCTGCCGGCCGAAGCTGACCTGAACCGCGCCGTCACTGAACAGCGCAAAGGAAAAACCGTGACCAACAAGACCAGTGAACAGCAGTTTGACGCCCTGGCCAAGTACGGCACCGACCTGACCGAGCGCGCCAAAGACGGCAAATTTGACCCCGTGATTGGCCGTGACGAGGAGATTCGCCGCGCCATGCAGATTCTGCTGCGCCGCACCAAAAACAACCCCGTCCTGATCGGTGAGCCCGGCGTGGGCAAAACCGCCATTGCCGAGGGCCTCGCCATCCGCATTGTCAAAGGCGACGTGCCCGACGGCCTGAAGGACAAGCAGATCGTCAGCCTGGAAATGGGCAGCTTGCTGGCCGGGGCCAAGTTTCGCGGCGAGTTTGAGGAGCGCTTGAAGGGCGTGATTGACGAGGTGATCGCGTCCCAGGGCGACATCATCCTGTTCGTGGACGAGATTCACACCATCGTGGGGGCCGGCAAGACCGAGGGCAGCCCCGATGCCGGGAACATGCTCAAGCCCGCCCTGGCGCGCGGCGAGCTGCACCTGATCGGCGCGACGACCCTGAGCGAATACCGCGAGATTGAGAAAGACCCCGCCCTAGAACGCCGCTTTCAGCCGGTCTTCGTGGACGAGCCCAGCGTGGAAGACACCATTTCCATCCTGCGCGGCATCAAGGAGCGCTATCAGGTTCACCACAATGTCGAAATCACCGACCCGGCGCTGGTCGCCGCCGCGCAGCTGTCTCACCGTTACATCACCGACCGGCAGCTGCCGGATAAGGCCATTGACCTGATTGACGAGTCGGCCGCCCGCCTGCGCATGGCGCTGGAGAGCAGCCCCGAGCGCATTGATCAGCTCGAGCGCCGCAAGCTGCAACTGGAAATTGAGCGCGAGGCCCTGAAGCGGGAAAAAGACCAGGACTCTCAAAACCGCCTGATTGACATTGAAGGCACCCTTAAAGGCATTACCGACGAGCTGAGCGAGGTGCGCGCCCGCTGGGAAGGCGAGCGGCAGGAAGTCGCCGCCCTGCGTGAAAAGCGCGAGGCGCTCGATCAGGTGCGCACCGATATCGAGAAGGCCAAACGCGATTACGATCTGCAGCGCGCCGCCGAGCTGGAGTACGGCAAGTTGCCCCAGCTGGAAAAAGAAGTGCACGACCTGGAGCAGAAGCTCAAGGGCGCCGAGTTTGCCCACACCCAGGTGACTGAAGAAGACATCGCCTCGGTGGTCAGCCGCTGGACTGGCATTCCCGTGAACAAGCTGATGGAAGGTGAGCGCGAGAAGCTGCTGAAGCTGGAAGAGCAGCTGCACGGCCGCGTCATTGGCCAGGACCGTGCCATTGTCAGCGTGGCCGACGCCATTCGCCGCAGCCGCGCGGGCCTCTCGGACCCCGGCCGGCCCCTGGGCAGCTTCATGTTCCTGGGCCCGACCGGCGTGGGCAAGACCGAGCTGGCCAAGGCTCTAGCCGAATTCCTGTTCGACAGTCAGGACGCCATGGTCCGCATTGACATGTCCGAGTACATGGAAAAGCACACGGTCGCGCGCCTGATCGGGGCCCCTCCCGGCTACGTGGGCTTTGAGGAAGGGGGCCAGCTGACCGAGGCCGTGCGGCGCCGCCCCTACGCCGTGCTGCTGTTCGACGAGATTGAAAAGGCGCACCCTGACGTCTTTAACGTGCTGCTTCAGGTGCTGGACGACGGCCGCCTGACGGATGGCCAGGGCCGCACGGTGGATTTCCGCAACACCCTGATTATCCTGACCAGCAACATCGGCAGCCCCCTGATTCTGGAAATGCAGCATCAGGGCGAGGACTCGGCCGCCATCCGCGACGCCGTCATGGGCGAGTTGCAGGGCCATTTCCGGCCCGAGTTCCTGAACCGCGTGGACGACATCATCGTGTTCGACGCGCTGACGGCCGCCGACCTGCATAAGATTGTGGACATCCAGATGCGCGGCCTGATTAAGCGCCTGGCCGAGCGCCGCATCAGCCTGCACCTAATGCCCGCCGCCAAGGACCGCCTGGCCGAAGTGGGGTATGACCCCGCCTTCGGCGCCCGGCCCCTGCGCCGCGCCATCAGCCGCGAGATCGAAACGCCGCTGGCCCGCGAGATTCTGCAGGGAAACGTACCCGACAGCAGCAGCCTGACCGTGGACTATGACGGCAGTGCCTTCCAGTTTCAGACAGGCGCCCTCAACTAAGGGAGAAGCTGGAGGTTGGAGACCTCCTTCTGGCTTCAGAAGACACGAGAAGGCCGCCCCCATAGGTTGAGGGCGGCTTTCTCTTTTGCCTTACTGGCTCGGCAGATACTCGGCCAGGCGGTCCCAGGTTTCCGTGATGCCCTGAAGCATGCCCATGTCCAGGACCGTTTTCAGCGCTTCCGGCGTGGCGTACACCGAGCGGCTGACCACGCGGGTCTGCCCGTCTACCTCTTCAAACGTCAGGATGCTCTGGGTGGTGGGCAGTTCCTCGTTGATCTTGCCCTCGGCGTCAGAAAAATAGTCGGTGTAGACCAGGCGGCCCGGCGCCTCAATCTCCTGGTAGATGCCCAGGCCCCAGGATTCCATGCCGTAAAAGTCGCCTTGGGTGGGGTCAACGCACTTCATGCAGTAATGCCAGCGGCCCCCAGGGCGCAGATCCACCGTGCAGTGCGTCAGGGTCCAGCCGCGTGGTCCCCACCACTGCCGCAGGTGATCAGCCTGAGTGAACGCCGCAAACACGAGTTCGGGTGGCGCCGCAAAGGTGCGCTCTAGCACGAGTTCTTTGTTGTCTTCGGTGTGGTGGGTCAGGGTGGGCGTGGCGCTGGTCATGGCGTCTCTCCTTGGTCATCTGAGGGGGCGTCGGGAGCGGGAGGCTGAAGCTGCTGAAGGTAGTCGTCCAGCCGGTCAAACCGGCCCTGCCACAGCTGCCGAAAGGTGGTCAGCCAGTCGTCCAGCGCCTCAAAAGGTTCTGGGCGCAGGTGGCAGATGCGGCGGTTGGCCTGCGGGCGCAGTTCCACCAGGCCCGCGTCGCTCAGGACGCGCAAATGCTTGGAGGCCTGCGGCTGTTTCAGGTCAAGGCGGGCCGCCAGCTCACCGACGGTCAGTGGGGCCTGGCGCAGCAACTCCACCATCTGAAAGCGGTGCGGGTCGGCCAGGGCCTGAAAGGTCTGCGTGTTCACATCAGTTGCCTCTCACCTCCTTGGGTATAGGCAGATTATGCCATTTACAGAATATTCCTGTCAAGGCATATAGAAGGCCGACTGCTTATAGGCCATGACAACGCCGCCCAGCCAAGGCGGGCGGCGCGAAAGCAGCAGGTTTTAGCGGCTGACGGTGACGTTCGCGCGGGGTTCCAGGGCGTAAAAGGCCACCACAGCAACCAGGGTGCCCACCCAGCCGGGCGCGCTGCCCAGGTCGAGTTCAAAGGGGCGGCCCAGCACGGTGCTGCCCAGCTGGCCGACCAGTTTCTCGCCGGTCTGCTGCGCCACGACGTTCCAGCCCACAATCGGCTCGCCCATGTAGCCGGTGACCCGGTCCACGCCGCGCAGAGTCAGGCTCTGGGGGCCCACGTTGCCCTTGAGCTCGCCGTCCTGCAACTCGATTTTGACGGGGTCGGCGCCGACGCTGCCCTGCACGCCGCGTTCGGTAATTTCGAGGGCGATGTCTTTGCCGTGCAGCTTGCCGCCCGCGCGGCCCTTGATGGTGTCGCCGTCAATGACGCAGCGGATGCCGTAGCCGTCCGCTCCGCCGAGGCGGCCCTTGATGAGGTCTTCCATGCGCGGAAGTATAGCGGAGAGCGGGCCAGCTCAGCGGCGGACCGGTGCCAGCCCCAGCCGCTCAAAGTACGCGCGGCGGGTCAGGTGCAGGCCGCCCTCGCCCAGTTCGGCCCGGCCCACATTCCAGTGTTCAAACAGAATCCGCAGCGTGCCGCCCAGCAGCGCCGCGCCGTACCACGCGGGCGGCTCGCCGTTCCAGCGCAGGGTCCAGCCGTCCCAGGCCAGGTGGGGACACCCCTCGTTGCCGGCGGCCCAGAACATGCCGCCCTCTGGCCCCAGCCGCTGCGCCCGCACGGTCAGCGGCGGCTCGCGCACCTGGGCGTCGTACTGGGGGGCCTCCCAGACCTGGGCATACAGGGCGTATAGCGTGTGCTGAAGCTCGTGGGCCTGAGCGCGCAGCCGGGCTTCCTCGCGGCCAGTCAGGGCACCCGGCGGCCGGTCCAGCTCGGCGCGGGCGGCGCCCAGCTGCGCTTCCAGGCCAGCCAGCCGCTGCCGGGGGGTGGGCGGCGGCAGCGGCGGCGGCGGGTCACCCTGGAGGGTGGCCGCCGGGTCCAGGTAGTCCCGGCCTCCCCAGCCACTGACCTCGCGCAGCTGGGCGTCCTCAATCAGCCACAGGCGGGTGGCCACCTCACGGGCAAAGCGGCGGTCGTGGGTCACGATCACCACGGCGCCGCCGTAGCCCTGCACCGCGCCCTCTAACGCTTGCAGCGCCTCGACATCCAGGTGGTTGGTGGGTTCGTCCAGCAGCAGCAGGTCGGCGCGCAGCCCGCTGACCAGCGCCAGCCCGGCGCGCGCCCGCTCCCCGCCCGAAAGTTCTTCCGGGAACTTGGGCCAGTCGGCAGCCCCAAAACCCGCGCGGCCCAGCAGGCTGTTGGCCTGCCGCCCAAAGCGGCGCTCGAACTGCGCGTGCAGCCCCTCACCGGGGGTCAGGCCGTGCCAGGTCTGATCCAGGCTGGCCACAGTCACGCCGGCCGCTACGCGCAGCAGCGGCTCGGGCCCCCGCTCGCCTGTCAGGGGGTCAGGGCTAGTCGGATCAGGGTGCAGCTCGCCGGCCAGCAGGCGCATCAGGGTGGTTTTGCCGGTCCCATTGGCGCCCATCAGGACCACGCGGTCACCCTGCCGCAGCCGAAAAGCGGCGTCCTGCAGCACCACGCGCTCGCCGTAGCGTTTGTTCAGGTGCTGGCTCCACGCCACTAGGGGCGCGCGGGCGGTGCCGGCCAGCAGCCGCATGCGAATCTGGCGTTCGGGCAGCGGGGCTTCGGGGGTGGCCACGCGCGCCGCGCGGGTCTTGAGGCCGCGCGAGCGGCGGCCCCAGCGGTCCAGGGTCTCAACACTGCCCGTCAGCCGCGCGGCTTCCTGCTCGCCCAACTGGGCAGCACGGGTCTGCGTGCGGCGTTCCAGGTCACGCTGGGCGCGGGCGCGGGAGTAACCGCCGGGGTAGGGCGCGGCCTCACCATGTTCCAGCCACAGGCTGCGCGTGGCCACCGCATCCAGAAAATCGCGGTCGTGACTGGTGAGAATCACGCCGCCTGAGAAGTCGCGCAGGTAGCCTTCCAGCCACTCGCGCATGCGGATGTCGAGGTGATTGGTGGGTTCGTCCAGCAGCAGCAGGTCAGGTTCACGGGCCAGGGCCAAGGCCAGAGCCAGGCGCGTCTTTTCACCGCCCGAGAGCGTGGCACCTTCTCGTTGACGAAACCGGGTCAGGTCCAATATCCCCAGCACCCGGGCCACCCGCGCTGGCCAGCGGAAAGCGTCGGCCTCGTCCAGGCGGGCATGCAGGGCGCTCCAGGCGGCCAGGGCCTCCGGATCACCCAGATGGGCTTCCAGCACCAGCAGGTCCTCTTCCAGATCGCGGTACGGGTGCGCGGCGTCCACCAGGGCCTGTACGCTCAGGCCAGGGGGGTGCGCGTGGTGCTGTGCCAGGATGGCCACCCGCAGGCCCGCCTCGCGCCAGACCTCACCGTCCTCAGGCGTCAGGTCGCCTGTCAGCACGCGCAGCAGCGTGGTCTTTCCGGCGCCGTTGCGGCCCAACAGGGCCACCCGCTCCCCGTCCATGACACTGATAGACACGCCGTCCAGCACTGCCCGCTCCCCGTACCGTACGGTGAGCGAAGTGGCCGTCAGCAGCGTGGGCACGCCCATCAGGCTAGCAGAGGTGGGGGACAGCGAAATGCGCCAAACCGCGCAGATGAGGCAGCGGGAGGCCCTGGCGACCTTTACACTCGCACCGTGAACCACGACGCGGCTGTCATTGTGAGCGGCTGGCGACTAACCCTTCTGATCCTGGGGCTGGAGCTGGGGTCCTTGGCCTTGAATGTGGCTCTGGGGATAGCCGCTGGCCAGACAGAGTATCTGAGCGCGGGACTCTTCGCTGGTACAGCGCTGCTGTGCTGGCCGGTCTATCAGGGCAAGCTCTGGGCCCGCATTGAGGTGTGCATCCTCTGGAGTACCGGCGCCATTGAGCTGGCCCTGGGCGGTTCGCCCGTCTGGGGCGTCACTTCTTTCCTGCTGGGCCTGACCCTGTTCTGGGCCCCGCAGGTCAATGCCTATATGGACTACGCCGCTCAGCAGTAAGGCCGGGCAGTGTCCTGCGCCGTAGACAGGACTGTGGGGCTTGGTCACAACCACTCCCGCCTGGCCCCAACGCTATGCAAAAGGCGCCAGAAATCCTGCTCTGGCGCCTCTTCCCCGTGCCTGGCTTCTTTAGCGCGCAGCCAGCGCTTTGCTCACGTTAATCAGGCTGACGCTGCCCGCCGGGTCCACGCTGTAGTCGGCGCTGGGCTCACCCTCGTTGGCGGTCAGGAGCAGTTGCCCGTCCAGCGAGAAGGTCAGCATGTCGGGCTGGGCACCCACAGCGATGGCGGGAGCCCGCTCGCTGCCGTCGGGCTTCAGGAAGGCCACCTTGCCGGGGTCGGTCTTGATGACCGCTTCGACCGCCACCGCCACGACTCCGTTTGAGACCGCCACGCTGTTGGCACTGCGGCCATAAGCGGCCAGGCTGACGGACTTCACAAGTTTGGGCTGGGCCACATCGGCCAGGGTCAGAATGTCCAGGCTGCCGGTTGCGCCGTTGACCACGAACAGCTGCTTGCTGCCCTTGTCGTAGGCGCTGATTTCCGCCACGCCCTGGTCGTAGGCGTAGGGGCTGGCCTGGTAGCGGCCTGCCAGGGTCAGCTTGCCGCTGTCTTCCACGGCGTAGATGGTCACGCTGCCACTGACCTCGTGACTGGCAACCAGCAGGGCCTTGCCGCTGGGGCTGTCGGCAGCGGGAATGAACAGCAGCCCTTCGGGGGCCAGGTCGCCCGCCAGGCCGCTTTTGGGGTCGGCGGTGGGGGTCACGGTGTGGCGGTAGTCCACAAACGCTGGGGCCGAGGGCGTGCTGACATCCAGCACCATGACGCCGCCCGTGCGCTCCAGGCCCACAAAAGCCAGCGTGCGCCCCGCCACCACGCCGGTCGCCACACCTTCGGGCTCTGGCCCCTTGTTGTCGCTGCGGGTGTCGAAGGTGCTGACCGTACCGCCACTGTTAAAGGTCGTGGGGCTGAGTTCAGCGGTCTTGGCTTCAAACAGGCTGCCGGTGTCGGCCACCAGGCCCAGGTCCGTGTTCCAAACGCTCAGGCTGCGCGCACCGAACGCCACCAGCCGGTCGGCGTCTCCGTCTCCGTCGGTGTCGGCATCGGGCTTACTGACCACCAGGCGGCCCAGAGCGGCGTCGGCTTTCAGGGTGGCCGCGTTGGGAAAGGCCGCCGCGTCCAGCGTCAGGGCCGAGACCTTGACCTCGTCCAGATACGCCGCGCCGTAATCGCGGGTGTCGCCCTCGTTGGCGGTGAGCAGGTAGGTCTGCCCCCCCACCGAGATGCTGGCGATGGCGTCAGGCATATACGCCCCCAGCACCGGCCAGGTCTTCAGGTTGACGCCGCCGTCCTTGTCGCTGGGGTCAAAGGCGTTGGCGGCGAGGGCGTGATTTTTAAACCCCAATGATTTGAGGCCCACAATTTCGCCGCGCGTCAGGTCCAGGGTGGCGACAGCGTTGCTTTCTTGCAGGGTCACGTAGGCCCGGCGGCTGTCGGCACTCACTGCGATGTATTCCGGTTCGGCGTCCAGCGACAGCTTCTGACTCTTGCCTGCGCGCAGGTTCAGGGCGCTTTGCTGGGCGTCAAAGGCCGTGAAGTTGAGGGTGGTCACCAGCGGCAGTTCCGGCGCGGCGGGGCGCACGCAGGCCGAGAGCAAGGTGCTGAGGATAAGGGCGGCAGGCAGCGCGGCAAATCGGGTCACGCCCGCAAGAATGGGCAGCGTATATCAGCCCAGCGTCAGGGTGCTGGGTGCAGGGAGGAGCTGTGCAAGGCTCTGTCTCTTGTCAGCGGCCGTTGTGGAATTTCTGACGGCATTTTCCCCTGGGCCAGGCCACCGAATACCGCTGCAACCACGCGCCCCCGCTATCATGGCCGGGATGTCTGCTGTGCCTGCCGAGCCTGCTGCGGCGCCCTTTGTGGTGGCCGCCCTGTACCAGTTCCGCGCCTTGCCAGACCCTGAAGGGCTCAGAGAGAGGCTGCTGGCGCTGGGGCAAGCGGAGGGACTGTGCGGCACCCTGATTGTGGCCCATGAGGGCCTGAACGGCACGGTGGCTGGCTCGCGGACCGGCATTGACCGCCTGCGTGCCGCCCTGCACGCCGAGGGCTTTGACCGGCTGGAAGACAAGGAGTCGTGGGCGACCGAGCAGCCCTTCAAGCGCTTCAAGGTGCGCCTGAAAACAGAAATCGTGACGATGGGCATACCCGTCGAACCGACCTCGCAGGCCGGGCAGTATGTGGCTGCGCAGGACTGGAACGCCCTGATCACGGCGCCAGATGTCGTGGTCATTGATACCCGCAACCGCTATGAGGTGAAGGCCGGCACCTTTGAAGGCGCGGTGAATCCCGAGATCGACTCTTTCCGCGAGTTTCCCGCGTGGCTGGACACCCACGCCGACGAGCTGAGTGGCAAGCGCGTGGCGATGTTCTGCACGGGCGGGATTCGCTGCGAGAAAAGCACCAGCCTGCTGCGGGCACGCGGCTACCAGGACGTGTTTCACCTGCAAGGCGGCATCCTGAAATACCTGGAGGATGTGCCGGAGACGCAGAGCCGCTGGCAGGGCGAATGCTTTGTGTTTGACGGCCGGGTGACGGTGGGCCACGGCCTGCGCGAGGGCGGGGCGGCCATGTGCCACTCCTGCGGCTGGCCGCTGACGCCAGAGGAACGTGACCACCTGCAGTACGAGGAAGGCGTGAGCTGTGAGCACTGCCACGCCCAGACCACGCCCGCGCAGAAGGCGGCCTTCCGCGACCGGCAGCGCCTGTACGACGCCCAGGCCAGATGAACCGGGGCGTGGCCGCAGGCGTCCTGGCGTCGCTGCTGCTGGGCGGGGGCCTGCTGCTGAGCCAGCCCAGACCGGCCACGCCCACCGCAGACAGCCCAGAAACCCAATTTGTGCGCCACATGCTGGTTCACCACGAGCAGGCGCTGGCGCTGAGTGCGCCCATGCTCAGGCGCTCACGGGACCGTTCGCTGCGCTCGGTGGCGCTGGACATCACGCTGGGGCAGGAAGAACAGCTGCGCCAGATGCGGGGCTGGCTGGCCGGCTGGGGGCAGTCCCAGGAGCCGCGCCCCACACCAGCCCACGCCCGCGCGATGGGCATGGCTTCGGCGCAGGAGGTTGCGGCGCTGTGGACTCTGCCCCTGCCTCAAGCCGAGGCATCGTTTTTGCGGCTGATGATTCGCCACCATCAGGGCGCCGTGAGCATGAGTGAACCGCTGCGGGACAGCCTCCAGACCACTGTGCGCCGCCTGGCCCGACAAGTCGTGACCTTGCAGCGGGGCGAAATAGCGACAATGACGAGCCTGCTCCAGATACGGGGAGGCACAGCGACGCCTCTCCCAACTGTGCCGGAGCACCACCACTAGGCAGTTGCAGACAGAACTGGGCCTGCAAGACAGAGGCCGGACTCTATCCAAAGCCACAGTGGTCTGGAGGCTGTCCCGATGCACAAGCCACAGAGTAGGCAAGCGCCACCAGCAGCCACCCCTCATACGGATTCCGCTTAATTGCAGCACAGCCGGAAAGGCACCGTCTGCGCCTCCATATCGCGGAATCCGCATCTGTTCCTGCTCGCTCCACTCGGATTTCATCGAGCATTCTGCTCGATTCAATCGGAGTCCGTATCAGATAATCGGCTTGACAGGCAAACACGCCTGCCCTCAGTCGCTAGGATGCCAGAGAGATGACAATCAAGCGACTGGACCACATCAGTGTCGTCGTCGAGGACCTCACGGCCGCCACCGCATTTTTCACGGCGCTGGGTCTAAGCACCATCGGCCAGACGCCCATTGAGGGGCCCTGGGTAGACCGCATCAACGGACTCGACGGGGTCCAGGTGGACATCGTGATGATGCAAACGCCCGACGGGCACGGGCGGCTGGAGCTGACCAGCTTTCGTCACCCTCCCCTGATGGAGGCTCAGCCCGCCGCCGCGCCGCCCAACACCCTGGGCCTGCGGAGTGTCATGTTTGCCGTGGAGAGCGTGGACGATTCACTTGCGCGGCTTCGCGCACACGGGGCTGAACTCATTGGCGAGGTGGCCGACTACCGGGACATCTACAGGCTCTGCTACGTGCGCGGCCCGGCTGGCATCATTGTCGCGCTGGCCGAAGACCTCCGCCCCCAGACCTGAGCCTGCGAGGCTGCTCGCCCGTGTTTTGGTCACTCGCCAGCGCGAGCAGCACCTGAAAAGCCTCATTGGCCAATTGCTGTCTTCAAATCCCAAAGCCGCGCTCAGCCTTCTGCCGCTTCTGGTGGAAGCGGCGCCGGGAAGATCAGCGCGCTCAGGGCCACGCCGCCCAGACCGGCCATGACCGCCACGCCCAGCCACAACTCCAGGCTCAGGTTGCTGGCCCCCTGGCGCACGCCTTCACCCAGGTATGGCCCCCACACGACCAGAGGCAACAGGAAGGCGAAGGCCCGGAGCGCCCACACCCGCACCGCCGACGGGCGCAGCAGCGCGTGCAGGGCGTCTACCACCAAGCCGCAGCCCAAGGCCAGCAGCGGCATCTGCCATTCGCCGGGCGTGAGCATCACGCTCATGCCCAGGTTGGTCAGGCCGTACATGACGCCCACCGCGCCAAAAGGCAAGGCAAAGCGCCGCAGCACCAGCAGCACGGGCGCGGCCATGATGACGGCGGTCAGCAGCACCGCGCTGAGTTCGCCGCGCGTTTGCACGTAGCTCAGGCCCTGCGGTACGGTCAGCAGCCCCCACATGTACATGTGCATAAACGCCGTCATGGCCAGCAGCGAGGTCGCTGAGAGCGCCGCCACCCAGCGCACCCCCCCGCCTTCAGTGCGCCGCGCGGGCGAGCGCCACGCCGCGTTCAGGGGCGAGGCCACAATCAGCATGGCCCCCAGAAAGAGCAGCAGGTGGGTGGGCGACAGCAGGGCTTCAATCCCGACCTCAATGCCCAGAACCGTGTGCCACGTCAGGTCTCCGGCGCCGCCCAGGGCAAAAATCGGCACGCCCAGCGCCGCCAGATGGTAACCCTCTGGGAACGCCGCCAGGCCACGCCGCCCCTGCTGCCACCCGCGCGAGGCCAACCACAGACACCACCCCGCAACCGCCGCAAACCCACTGTAAAAGACCGCATGCCAGGGCGTAAAAAAGGTTTCCAGCGACTCGCCGTAGCTGTTGTGGGCCCAGCCGTCTGTAAAGACCCCGCCCAGCAGCCACCACCCCAGCAGGATGGTCAGCAGGTTCTGCCGTGTGGTGACGCGGTAGACGGCGGGAGCAGAGGCCACTGCCGTCACCGGCAGGGTCGGAGGCACGGTGGTCATAGGGGAAGTGTAGGTGAAAGATACCGCTGCGCCGCCGACTTCTTTTCAGAACAAACTTCTATAGCGGCTGGTTGTGTTCAGATCTTCCAGAATCTGGCTAGCCCACTCCTGACTCTCGCCCGTCTCCTGCTGAGCGATGATTTCAAATTCACTCTGGCACTGAAGAAGCACGCGACGTATTTCCGTAACCCAGCTTGGCTGCTCGCCTGTTCGGGGTGGCACAGAGTGATAGGCAAACCCCGACAGGATATTTAAAACTGCCTCCCTGACGGCAGCTTCTGGACCTTGAATGGCACGCAGGAGAAACGGTAACGCCGCCGCTGCCGCTGAAGACAGGTAGGCATGTTGATGACAGAGCGCGCACCACAACTGGTGGGCCGCTGCGAGTTGCACCTCAGAGCTGCCCGTTAACAGATCAAACAGTTGATCTGGGACAGCTTCGGCAGATCCATAGGCTGTTTCGTACAGGCGCCAATTGATCGCATCCAGTTGTGCGCGCACTGCTTCGCTCACCCAAAGTATCCCAGCAGGTCAATCAGGGTTCGCGCGTAGTCATCTGGTTTGATGCCGCGCTTGTCCAGTTTCACGCTGGGCGGGAACATCTGGACCTCGGTCTTGTGTGGGTAGCGCCGCAGACCCGGCGCGTCGTAGTCCAGACTCTTGTACGCGAATGTCACCTGCAAGTGCGTCATCGTCCCGCCGATGGTCAGCACGCGCTTGGCCGCCGCCGTCAGCCTTAACTTGGCGAGGTCAATAAAGTTCTGGACCTCGGGGCTGGGCGGGCCGTATTTCTTGCGCAGGTCGCGTTCGACCCTCGAAATGGCCTGGAGGGTGCGGCTTTCGCTCAGGCGGCCGTAGGTGGCAATCCGGGCTTCCTCGTCGCGGTCAAAGTAGTCCGGGCTCAGGCGGGCGTCAATGGGCAGGTCAATAGAAATATTGACGGGCGCCTCCATCTTCTCGCCCTTGAGCTTGGCCACCGCTTCGGCCAGGAGTTCGGTGTACACGTCAATAGACACCGCCTGCACATGCCCGTGCTGTTCCTCGCCCAGAATGTTGCCCACCCCGCGAATCTCCATGTCCTTTTCGGCCAGCAGGTGCCCGCTGCCCAGATCTTGCAGGTCGGCAATGGCCCACAGGCGGCGCTGGGCGTTTTCGGTCATGCGCGGCGGGTAGAACAGGTAGGCGTAGGCGGTCTGGGCGCGGCGACCCACCCGGCCACGCAGCTGGTACAGCTGGGCCAGACCCAGGCGGTCACTGCGCTCAATCAGAATCGTGTTCGCCTCGGGAATGTCCAGGCCAGTTTCGACGATGGTGGTCGCCAGCAGCACGTCAAAGGCGCCCTGCTCGAAGCCCAGCATGATTTCTTCCAGCTCTTCTTCGTTCATGCGGCCGTGGGCCACGCCAATGCGCGCCTCGGGCACGAGGTTGCGCAGATACAGACTGCGGGCGCCGATGCTGGCAATACGGTCATGGATGTAAAAGACCTTGCCGCCGCGCTCAATTTCGCTCAAGATCGCGTCGCGCACCGTAATCGGGTCAAAGGGCGCCAGCACCGTCTGAATGGGCTTGCGGCCCTTGGGCGGCGTCTGAATGCTGCTCATGTCGCGCAGACCCACCATGCTCATGTAGAGGGTGCGGGGAATGGGCGTGGCCGACAGCGCCAGGGTGTCCACGGCGCGCACATCCTCGGGAATTTCGATCTTGCCGTCTTTGGGCACTTCGGGCAGGCCGCGCAGGGCGCGCAGTTTTTCCTTCTGGCCCACGCCAAAGCGGTGTTCCTCGTCCACGATGATCAGGCCCAGGTCACGGAACGCCACGTCGCCGCTCAGGAGGCGGTGGGTGCCGATCAGAATGTCGACTTTGCCCTTCGCAGTGTCGGCCAGGATGCTCTTGGCCTGCTGCGGACTGGTAAAGCGCGACAGTCCTTCCACCCGCACTGGCAACCCCTTGAAGCGCTCGACGAAGGTCGAGGTGTGCTGCTCGGCCAGCAGCGTCGTGGGCACCAGGACCGCCACCTGCTTGCCGTGGCCCACCACGCGGTGCGCGGCGCGCAGGGCCACCTCGGTCTTACCGAAGCCCACGTCGCCGGAAATCAGGCGGTCGGCGGGATTGGCCTTTTCGAGGTCACGCATGGTTTCTTTCAGGGCCGTTTTCTGGTCGGCGGTCAGATCAAACTTGAAGTTGCCTTCCACCTGACTGTCCCACTCGGGCTGCGCCGGGAAGGCGTTGCCCGGCGTCACCTGCCGCGCGGCGTACTGCACCAGCAGCTTGCCGGCCACCTCTTCGGCGTTCTTGCGCGCCTTTTCCTTGGCTCTGGCCCAGTCCTTCTTGTCAAAGGAACTCAGGCTGGGTGGGTCGTCGGTGGTGCCGGGGTGGCGGCGCAAGACCGGCAACTGCTCAATGGGGACGCTCAGGCGCGCACCGCCCCGATAGGTGAGGTTCAGGTAATCGCGCGTGACGCCCAGGACCTTGCGGGTTTCCAGGCCCTCAAACTGCCCGATGCCGTGTTCAGGATGAATCAGGTAGTCGCCCACATGCAGGCCCAGCGCGTCGGTGACCGGCTTGCCGCCTAGGCGCTTGCCCCGCAGCGCACTGCCGCCCTGGAACCCGTAAATCAGGTCTTCGGTGAGCAGCACCGTCTTGTGCTCGGGGATGACAAACCCGCCCTCGCCGGCCGCGCGAAGGAAGCCCAGTCCTCCTTCTGGAACACGCGGAATCTTCAGCCAGGGAATTTCGTGGGTGTTCAGCAGCTTGTCAGCCAGATAGGAGGCGGTGCGGTCGTGCCGGACCAGAATCAGGACGCGGTAGTCGGCGGCTCGCCATTCCTCGACATCACGCTCCAGGTCCTTCAGGCGGGCGCGGTAGAACGGCAGGGTCAGCAGGCCCGTGTCCAGGTCAGGCAAAGCCAGCGGCGAGCGGCCAAAGCTGGTCACCTCGCGCCCGGCCAGCCGGGGCCACAGCGTGTCGGTCAGCACCCCCAGGGCCGAGGCGTAGAACTCGGGCGAGTCCAGAAACACGCGCCCTGGCAGCAATTCCAGGCGCGTGGCGTCCCATTTCACTTCCGTCAGGTAATCGGCGGTGGGTTCCAGGGTAAAGCTCTGGGCTTTTTCGCCGGTCAGCTCGCCGGGCTTCATCAGGCGCAGGGTGTCCAGTTCGTCGCCAAAGAACTCGGCGCGCACCCACAGGCCTTCTTCGGCCTCGGCGGGCAAGCCCGAACCGGCCAGGAGACGCAGTTCCAGGGTATCGCCCTTGATCTCAAAGCCGGGTTCTTCTCCGCGTTCGTAGCCCAGGCGCTCCAAGCGGTCCAGCAGGCTTTCGCGCGGGTAGCTGCTGCCCACCTTCAGGGTCAGGGCGTGGTCTTCGGGCCGGGACGGAAACAGGTCCAGCGCCGTGTTCACGTCCAGCACCACATGGTCGTGGCGGGCGTCCCAGTCGCGCAGGCCGGGATTGACGGTCACGGGCGAGCCCAGCACACCGGCGGTCACGTAGCTGCCCAGGCGGTCGGGCGTGGTCAGCAGCACGGCCGGGCCAGGGAACGCCGCGAACAGCGCCGCCCGCGCCACCTGCGGCAGCAGCAGCAAGTTTCCAGGCGGGGCGGCGGGCAGCAGTTTGGCCAGATTGGGTGCAGCGACAGTCACCGGAAGAGTGTACGCGGCGCGGCCAGAAGCAACCGCGAGCCAAAAGACTTACGGAAGAGGGGTGGCGCGTGGGGATGACGGCCTCTCTCCCGCCTCCGGGCAGACCTCAGCTCAGCGGGCCCAGCGCCGAGCGGTAAAAGGCATTGAGGGGCGTCTGCGTCAAATGTCTGGTGTTCTGGAAGCCCAGTGAGGCGTAGAAGGCCAGTTGACCAGGATCATTGTCGGTGAGCAGGACCATCTGCATCACGCTGCCGTACCTCGCCAGCACCGCGTCCAGCAGGGCCCGCCCCACGCCCCGGCGCTGCCAGTTGGGGCACACCAGAATGTCCTGCACATACAGAATGCTGACCTCATCCGTCAGGCCGCGAACGAGGCCAATCAGACGGCCGGCATCTTCCCGCGCCGTCCAGAGAAAGCTCGACTGTTCAACAGCCTGACCAAGGCGCTGTGGCTCGCGCGTGTAGGCTGTCCATCCAACGGAGCTGTACAGGTCAGTCAGTTCTGGCAATGAAGGGGGCTGGCCGGAAGACAGGGTAAACGTCACCTTTCAGACTCTGCCGCATAAATGGCCCCAGCGGAGGCGCGATTGCGGCTCCATGCAGGACCGAGCTATCAGGCCTCTCTCTTCTCAAACAGCCCCAGCACCCGGTCAGGAAAAGCGCTGAAGGCACTCTCCGGGGCCTCCACGTGCAGGTGGTCCCAGGCGATCAGGCGGACGGCCACCACCCCACGCCGCCGGTCTATGACGAGGTTCTGCCCCCGGTGTCCGTCATGCCGGAAGCCCACCTGGGGACCGCGCGTTGTGGTCAACCACGCCACGCCCGCCGGAGCGTCCTGCGGCACGAAGCCTGCTCCACGAATCAGCGCCAGGACCTCGTCACGGCTGACCTGATCGCACAAACAACGGCCCAGCGCGGCCACCTGACGCGGGTCCGCCCCTGCGGCCTCCAGTACCCGCACGTTTTCGGCCGTGACGCTGTAGCGCGTCCAGGCCGGCAGCATCCACCACAGCAGGCCGATCTCGGGGAAGACAGGCGTAGCAGGGTGAGTGCTCTGCTCTATCCACTCCGCTTCTATCAGCCACTCTCCCCCATTCAGCGCCAGTTGTCCCAGCCGCGCCAGGTCGCGGGCGTGCAGGCGCAGACCGCTCATGCCGTGTGGGTTGCCGGCGGGGTCGCGCTGCCACGACCAGTCGTCTATGCCCAGCGGGCCAAACAGGTCAGCGCGGGCAAAGTCGTCAGCCTTCTGCCCAGTGGCCCGTTCCAGCACGCCACAAATCAGGTTGGCGGCCTTGTTGTTATAGGCGAAATGGGTGCCGGGGTCGTGGTCCAGTTCAGCGCACAGGGCCAACTGCACAAAATCCTGGCTCGGATAGATGTCCTGACCCGTATGGGGGTGGTTGTGCAGGCCGCTGGTATGTGTCAGCAGATGACGCAGCGTCAGGTCACGCTTGCGGCCTTGCCGCCATTCGGGGAAAAACTCGCTGACCTTCACGTCGGCACCTGGCAAATGCCCCAGCATCACCGCGCGGCCCACAACCAGGCTCAGCACAGCTTTGGTCACGCTCATGGTTTCCAGGGGCCGGTCGCCTTCGCCGTCCAGCACCTCATCCAGCAGCACCTCGCCGCCTTTGAGTACCACCAGGGTGCTGGTGTTCGTGTGCTTTGCTTCGTCCAACAGGGCAGCTAAAGAGTCAGTGGACACTCCGTCAGCCTAGCCGGTTCATATTGCACGCCACGCCGCATTCTGGGAGTCACCCTTGAGGACGCTTCAGCCGAACTCAAGGCGCCCAGGCACCAAACTCGCCACACTACTTGACATGAAACGTTCGCTCGCCGCCCTGCTGCTGGGCCCGGCCTTGCTGGCCGCGTGCTCGTCGCAGGCCGAAACCACCCTGCCGGCCAGCGTCTCCCTGAAGGGCGTAGGGCACGACAACCAGGGGCTGAACAACTGCGGGCCGGTCACCGCCAGCATTGTGCTGGGGTATTACGGCAAGGCCGTCACGCAGGCGCAGGCAGCAGCGGCCCTGAAAGACAGCAGCAAGGATGTGGAGGTCTCCACGCAGGAGGTCGCCGCCTACCTAGAACGCAACGGCCTGAAAACCCTGATCCGCTACGCAGGCACCCCTGTGCAGATGCGGGCGCTGCTGGCCGCCAAGCTTCCGGTGGTGGTGCAGCAGCGCCTGCAACGCGGCGACAAAACCGCCCATTTCCGCACGCTGTACGCCTACGGCCCGGACAGCTTTACAGCCAGCGATTCGCTGCTGGGCCCAGAACTGACCCTGACCGAAGCCCGCTTTACAGAGCTGTGGGACTACTACAACGGCGAATATCTGCTGGCTTACCCCGCCAACCGCGAGGCCGAGGTGCGCGCCATTCTGGGCAAAGACTGGGACGAGGCCGCCAACTGGAGCCGCCTGCGCGACGAGATGACGGCCCGCACGCGGCAGGACAGTGCCACCGCCTTTGACTGGTGGGGTCTGGGGCAAGCGCGGCTGGCCCTGGGGCAGCCCGAAGAGGCGGCAAAAGCTTTTGACCGCGCCGTAGAGATAGGCGTGCCCTTGCAATACCACTGGTACCGTCAGGGCGCCATGGTGGCCTGGAACCGCACCGGGCAGACCGAAAAGACGCGCGAGGTGGCCCAGCGCATTCTGGACGAGCAACCTGGTATCAAAGAGGTCGAAGCGCTGCTGGGCGCCGCAGGCACAGATTGACGGCCAGGGTGGTTACAAGAAGAGCTTTCAGTGCGCCGGCGCTCAAAGTCCTGGTCAGACAGCAATGAAAGCGGCGGCCCATCTTCCGGGCCGCCGCTCGCCTGAATCTAACGCTGGGTCGGCGTTTTACAGCCCGTCAGCAGCGTCTTGGTCGTCACGGTACTGTTGCCAGTAAAGGTGCTGAGGTCGGCCTTGCCCTGGTGTTCCCACCACTGCAGGCCCCCACGCGCGCCGACAGGGCCGTACAACCCGGCGTAGCGTGCCCCACTGCCACTGATGGCCTGGGCCAGGCCGTAGCGGGCGCCGTTCCAGTCCAGCACTGCAAACATGGGCTCCTGCCCGTAACTGACATACGACACGCTGATCTTCTTGCCGGCGTCACAAGTGTAGTGGTAGACGCGGTAGGTCACCTGTACGGGTGGCGTGGCCGCCGAAGCGGCAGTCAGCAGGCTCAGGGCCGAAGCAACAACCAGAGAACGGAACATGCCGTCAGGCTAGAGGGCTTCCATGAAGGCCAACTGGGACGCACATGATGACCGGAGGAAGCCTATGCTCCGGCCATGCCCCACTTTCAGCTGTCCAGCGCCGCTGCCCGCTTGCTCCGCAGCGCCTTGACGGCGCTCATTGCAGTGCTGCTGACCCCGGCGGGCTGGCCCCTGGCCGCGCGGCTCATGTTCGGCTGGCTGGCCTTCTGCGCCGTCTTCATGGCGCAGCTGTGGCCCACCCTCCTGCGCGCCGACGCGCCCCGGACCCGCACCCTCGCCACCCACGAAGACGACTCGCGCGTGGTGGCGGGGGCTGTGGCCCTCGGCGCCGCGCTGGTCAGCCTGGCCGGGGTGGTCTCCTTGCTGGTCGCCGCAGGCCACGCGCCGCGTTCCGCTGAACTGGCCCTGACTGGCTTGGCCCTGCTGACCGTCGTTGCCTCCTGGCTTCTGGTGCAGACCGAATACACCCTGCACTACGCGCGGCGCTTTTACCGCGACGGGCACGGGGCGCAGTTTACTGGCCCCGACAACCAGCCGCTGCCCGAGCCGACCTACCAGGATTTTGCCTACCTGGCCGCCACCATCGGCATGACCTATCAGGTCAGCGACACCACCTTGACCACGCGCGCCATGCGGCAGTTGCTGCTGGGCCACGCCCTGCTGTCATTTGTCTTTGGCACCGTCATCATCGCAGTGACCATCAATGGTGTGGCGGGCTTGATTCGGTAGGTAGGTCTTGCTCCGTTAGGCCAACGCTCAAAAAGCTTCGGCGAACTGGTCAACCAACTGGGCAACCTGCAACAGCCAGCCACAAGGAAAGGCCAGCGCTCGCCTCTCAAGACTTCAGAGGGGCCAGGCCGATCTCCTTCCTCCTGAAACCGAGCCCAACTCTTCATGCTTGTTATAGGCAGGTGGAGACTGAACGCAGCATGACAGACCGAGTTTGGTGTACGATGGACACTGCTGCCGTCTGGGGCCTGCGGAGGTTTCCAGCGGTATTCTCGGGTCTACGGGCCAGGTTCCCAGACGATTCGTGAATTCGTTCACAGGAGTAAAGACATGAAGACCCTCATCCTCGGTGCTGGTTACGCCGGCCTGGCCGTCGCCACGAAACTGAAGCCCACCCCTGGCCTTGAGGCCCTGATGGTGGAGCAGAATGCCTACCATACTTTTGAAACCCGCCTGCACGAAGCGGCGGCCCACAACACCCGCGTGACCCTGCCGCTGGCGCCCCTGCTGCGCGGCACGGGCGTCGAACTGGAACAGGCGCAGGTTGACCACGTCGATCTGGACGAGAAAGAGGTCAAGCTCAAAGATGGCCGCGTGCTGACCTACGACACACTGGTCGTGGGCCTGGGGTCGGTCACCAACTTCTACCGCATTCCTGGCCTGGCTGAAAACGCCAGCGAACTCAAGCAGCTGAGCGACGCCGACGAGATTTTCAACTTCGTCAACCGCGCTTTTTCCAGCGAGTACCAGGGCAACCGCGACATCGTGGTGGGGGGCGCGGGCCTGACCGGTGTGGAACTGGTCACCGAACTGGCCCAGCGCGCCGCGCTGCTGAGCAAGGAACGCGGCCTGCCGCCCTTTAACATCTACCTCGTTGAAGCGGGGCCCAAGATTCTGCCCATTCTGGACGAAGGCCTGCGCGCCAAAGCCCAGAGAACCCTGGAAGAGTACGGCATTCACATTCTGGTCGGTCACCGCCTGATGCAGGCGACCGCCGATACGGTGACGGTGCAGACGGCCAGCGGCGAGCAGAAGGTGATTGAAGCCGGCAAGATTATCTGGACCGGCGGCATTCAGGCCCGCGACATCGTCAGTGGCCGTCAACTGGAAAAAGGCCCCGGCGGCCGCATTGCTGTGGACGACAAGCTGCGCGCCAAAGGCTACCCCGAGGTGTTCGTGATTGGCGACATGGGCCTGGCGCTCAATCAGGAAGGCAAGCCTGTGCCCACCACCGCGCAGCACGCCGGGCAGCAGGGCCGCCTGACGGGCAAGAACATCCTGCGCCTGGCCAGAGGCGAGGAACTGGACGCCTACGAACCCACCACCCTGGGCGAGTTTGTGTCGCTGGGCGGCCTGATGGCCGTCGGCTGGATGAAGCTGCCCTGGAACCAGAAGCTGGCCATTACTGGCGGCATCGCCCACGTCATGAAGCGCGCGAGCGAATGGCGCTGGCGCGCCAGCATTGACTGATCCCGCTCAGCTGGGTCTGCCTCCCCTTTGCGGGAGGCTTTTTTTGTGGCTCTGCCAAATGGCTGAGAGACCCCAGATCAGGCAGCGCATGTTTAGAGGCGCTCCTACACTGAGACCCATGATCAAAGGGTGGACCTTTCTGGCGCTGGGCGCCCTGCTGTGCAGTTGCAATAATCCTATTGAAGCGCACAACAAACGCCGCGACCAGCAGCTGATGCACGACAACGCGCTGTACTACCGGCGCCAGTGCATTGAGGCTCTGGAGCGCATCCGGGCGACCAGTACGCCCCAGGTGTTTGCGGCGGCCCTGAACGGCCAGGGCTGCCAGTCGCCGCTGCTGGGTGACTACGCCCTGCAAGACAACCTGAACCGGACGGTCAAAGGCAGTGTCATCACGCTCGACCTCAAGCGCCTGAGCGACTACACCCTGGAAGTCACGGGGCTCAATGGACAGACCTACGAGTATGTGGACGGCGGCGACGCGGCGGCCGCCGCGGAGCAGGACGGCACCTTTACTGAAACGGCCCCCGATGTGGTCTCGCCTGACGATAACGGGGGCCGTGTGGTGGACGAGGCCACCCCCTAACCGTCCAGCCAGGGAAAACCCCAGGGGTCCTGCCCACACAGAGCATCAACCTGCGCGGCGTCGTGGGTACGGACGGGCAGGGGAAAGTCACTGGGCTGCACCGAGACCGCCAGCAGTGGCGTGACCGGCTGCGGGCTGACCCAGTGCGGTTCCTGCACGCGGCCCAGCCCAGGCCAGTCGTGGGGAGGCATTTGCTCAAAGCCAGCAGACGGCAAAACGTACACGGTGCCGGGCGACAGCAGCGCCCGCCCACTGGTCACAACCGGGCCGCACGGGGCCAGCGACAGAAAATAGTGCGGAGCGGACCACTCTCCGCCGTGTTCTAAGCGCAGCGCCACATTCAGCATGCGCCGCACCTGAACCGGGTCGCGCAGGGCGTACATCATGGCCCACAGGCCGTCCGAGGCCGCAAATACGCCGGCGCGCTTGCTGAACTCATCCGCGCTGAGGTCGTGGGGCAAGCGCGGTTCGAAGGTGTCAATGCCGGACTGCGGCGAACCGTGGAGCAGCAGGCCCTGCCCGGTCAGCCACTGTAGAAAAACCCAGCGCGGCACCGTGGCCGGCAGGCGGGTGAGGTCACGGGCCTGCCAGGCAGCCTGCAAAGCCGTCCTGTCGGCAGCCGACAGGATGACCTGGGGGGCTTGCAACATCCACGGGCGCATGCGAGGAGTCTGCCAAATCAGGGCTGATGCCAAGCATAGACAGACTATGTAGGCAGACAAGGCTTTGTAAGGGCGGCAGCCGGCTGGGACGCTGGACGGTCAACGCCCACGTTCATCCCCGGAGACCCTATGAACCCTGACCTCCTGCGCGGCAACCTCGACCTGATTCTGCTGTCCCTGCTGGAACAGACCCCGCTGTACGGCTTTGCCATTCTTCAGGCCGCCAGAGACCAGACGGGCGGCTACTTTGAGTTTAAAGAGGGCAGCCTCTACCCTGCTCTGCACCGTCTAGAAGCCGAGGGGCTGCTGTCTGGGCAACCCGGCGAGGTCGGCCGCAACAGCAAGCCGCGCAAGTATTACGCCATCACAGACCAGGGGCGGCAAAGCTTGCACCGGAAACGGCAGGAGTTTGCCGAATTTACCCGCGCCGTGGCTCAGCTTGGCAAGGCAGGGGCATGAAGGTTCAGACGGTGGCCACGTGCCAGGCCCTGAACACCTATCTGCGCCGCGCCACCTGGGGTCTGCCTGCACCCCGCCGGCAGGAACTGTGGGATGAACTGGAAGAACACGCCCTGACCCGCGCTGCCCAGCTTGGGCTGCACGGCTTCTCTTCTCAAGACGCCCTGACCCAGGCCATCCGCCAACTCGGCCCGCCCGAGCGCGTGGGCCTGGGCATGGCCAAGGTATATGCCATGCCACAACTTCTGTTTGCCGCTGGTCCCCTCGCCGTCGCCCTCAGTGCCGCGCTGTACGCGCTGGCGGGTGGGAGGGACGCCGTCAGTCCCCTGCCTGTCCTGACCCAGCGGCCCGCCAAGCCCACCTGCGTTCGGGGCACCGTCCCCACCAGCCCACACATCGCGGTTGTCAGCCAGCAAGGCCGCGTGACGTGCTACACGTTTAACCAGCCCGGAGCCTATGCTGGCGTCTTTCTGAGCGCTGCCGACCTTCAGCGGGCCGTCACGGCCCAGGGCGGTCAGGTAACCTTGCAGAACGGTCACCTGACCCTGAGCCTGCCTGGCCAGACCACAGGTGGGGGCTCTGTCAGCGCCTTTTTCAGCAAGGATGGCGCTGCCTATTACGACGCGGCGAGCGTGGTTCGCAGCCTCCGGACCCTACTGCCCATCACTCTTCAGGGGTTTCGGGCGCCCCAGCTTCAGGTAGGTGGCCTGACCCTTCAACTCGGTGCCAGGCGCACCGAGTTGGGCCGCGCTTTTTACAACCCCCTGGGCCTTGACCTGGCCGCTCGGCTGTTGCGTTCTGGGCAGGCGGCCGCCTCTGTTGACCCTCTTCCAGGTGAATGGGTGGCCGCCGCTCCCGGCCAGACCCCAACTGGGCCACTCCACGCGGTTCAGACCGGGCTGCCCAAGGGCGAGGTGGTCATGCTCATGACCAAGCGTGACGGCCAGAATTATGCAGTTGATACGGCAGAAGTGCAGGCCGGGGGCCTCGTGCAGCTTCAGAGCTATGCCGCAACGCTGCGGTTTGTTAAAGATCCCGGCCAGCTTGGTCCCTTTGCCTGTGGGGGCGCCGTTCCCGGCCTGCTGGTGCGCGTCAGTGGCGTGCCACTGGACAGGCTGGCTACCGGCATTTTTCTGCCGCCCCAGAGCACCAGCACCACCCGCTAACCGCTCTCTTCATCTGAGCGCCCAGCCCATTCCTCCAGCAGATACTGGAGTCTGGTCTGGGCGTTTTCCTGGCTGCCGTACACGCTGCGCAGCAGTTCGCCGCCTGGCGCAAACGCCAGCCAGTGGGGTGTGCCCTCGGTGCGCCAGTCGCGGGCAAAGTCCCCTTGCAGGTCCAGTGCCACTGGAAAAGGCACCCTGGCGTAGTCCCGCGCAAATTTGACCAGGGTGGGTTCCACATCCTCACGGGGCAGCAGGCGGTGCCCAAGACTGGTATGCACCGCCAGCAGGTGCGCGGTCTCACCAAATTCAGCGTGAAGCCGCTTAAGAAACGGAATCCCCCGCGACACGCATCCTGGACATTCGAGGTTGAAGGTCATGACCAGGCCGGGGCGCGTCCAAGCCGTTGGCGGCGGGATGGGCACACCCTGCACGAAGTCGGTAGGCTGAGGCCAGTTCATGCCTGAACGCTACGCGCCTGTGCCTGGTCACGCCTGAAGCGTTTGCAGAGGCTCAGCCAACCGGCGCAGGCGCCTGGGGTCTTTTCATGCCTATCTGGCCTGGTCTGCTGACCACCTGGCGAGGTCACGTCTAAGTAATTCTGTCATTTGCGTAATTCGTTACATTGTTCTAAAATACACATATCTGCGCGAACGGGTCGCGCGGACCGAACGGCGCCACTCTTCGGTGTCCAAAATTCTGTTTCAGAGATGTGCCAGAAGCCAAAAATCGGCTCAGGCAAACCTCTTCTTTGACTTTTTAGTTAGTTAAGACAGTCAAAGCGATGACCTCCTTTGCCCCGCTTGCTTCACAAGCGCCTGATTCCACATTGAGGGTGATTATGTTTTCAGCGTATTTTAGGTTTTTCGAAGCGTTGTTTGACCTCAATACTCCTCTCTTTTTGTCAGACAACGGAAGAGGAGAAGAAGGGTTGTGGAAAGTTTCAGCCCGGTTTCAGGGCTGAATATTCTGACCACTGCCCTATTCTCGGCAGGTGACAGAGCTGGACCTCCCACATTTACAGGCCTTAAAAACCGATGGACATCTCGAACTCCTGGCAGCACATCTTCTTCAGTTTGCGCGCACCATTACATCCAGAGACAACGCATTGATCCTGCGTCAGTTTGCAGATGAAATTCCTCAGGAATGGCGTAAGCAGGGTCAGTGGCCGTTAGCTCTGGCATGGATTGGGTTGCGCTCTATGGATTCGCCTCTTATTGAGTTCGCATTGACAGGAGGGCTTGGACAGCAAGAGGCCTTCTTTCGGGGCATTCTGGCCCTCAGACGTCAAAAGCTAGCTGAAGCCGCTGAACTCACGGCGGGAACCAGGAATAGTTCCGACCCTGTAATGCGTGCCATTGCCCTTCAAATTTATGGGCAGTCGCTCCTTCACAGCGGCAGAGCTGGTTGGGAACAGATTTATTTGCAGGCGATTGCTACTGCAACTGGCCGGGACCGTGGCCTCATCCGTAATGCTTACGCCTTAGCTCTGGCTAAAGACCCTGCCAGAGCCCGAGTTGAATTTACGAATGCACTGACGGATGTACGGGCCGACCCTTTCTGGAGAAGCGAAATCTGGGGCCAGATTGCCTACATTGATCTGCAAGCAGGGCAATATGCCAGCGCCAACCAAGCATTTGAGCGCTCACTTGAAGCAGCAAGGCAAGAAAAGCTTGAAAGCTCTATTCACAAGCTCTATCTCGGACGGGCCTCTCTCTTCGCCGCATTGGGTGCCTATCCCTGTGCGATTTATTGGTCATCAAAGGCGGCGGGAAAACGGCTTTACCCCACGCAATACTGTGAAAGTCAAGTGGCAGATAGTTTCGTTCTCGCTGCTTGTGGTCGCCGTTCAGAAGCCCTAGAACTTATTACTAAACTAGCTGCTGATATGGGTGTGTTGTATGAAGGCCAGCACTTCCTTCTTTCTGCGTTGTCAGCTTTGCGGGCCTTGGTGGGAGATCTAAGCGGCGCGCGTGAAGCACTCATCCGAAGTGAAAGTACCTCTAGTATCGAACATTTCCGCTACACCATTGCTCTGGCCGAACTCTACCGGCAGGAAGGCGATCTGGTGCGGGCGCAGGAGACCATGAACCAGGCCGACAGCCACCTGCTGCCCAACATGCGCACCCTGGGCCGCCTCTTTCCCGAGGTCTACGCCCTACGCGGCGTGGTGGTCGAGACGCCCCCTTGGACCATTCGCTGCTCGCTGGCTGGACCAGTGCGGGTGTGGATGTACGACATCGAGCTGTCGCTGCGGCCCACCCGGCCGGCGGCGGGTCTGCTGGCCCTGCTGCTCACCTGCGGCGGCCGGGTCTCGCGTGAGCGGGCGCTGGACGCCCTCGACCTGCCTGGCCGCACGCCTGATGCCCGGCGCAAGGCCCTGAGCACCGCCGCTGCCGAGTTACGAGAAGTCCTGGGCTGGCCCGGATCGGTACAGGTGAGTGGCGGTGTCCTGGCGCTTTCCGAGGAACCGGTCTGGCTGGACCTTCTTTTCCCTGCGCCGGGCCGGGAAGACCTGTTCTGCGAGGGCCGGTACGATCCGTGGATTGTGGACTGGCGAGCTGAGCAAGGTGTAATCAATTAAATTGATCTGAGAATCTCTTCTCAAAAGATCAGACGAAAAGTGGACGGCAGAATGACAGGGTGAGGTCATGCCGGCCTCCTCGCCACAACCTGACGACATGCAGCGCACACAGCAGCTTTTCCTGCTCGCTCGCCTCTTGCGGCGTGCGCCCATGACCCATGCTGACTTGCTGGAGGCGACCGGGTTGGAAGAAGAGGTGCTTGGCAACCTTTTGACCGAGCTGGCCACGTTGGAGCCCGAGTTGCAACAGGATGAACACTTGCACTGGAGGCTCGGGGCTCCTGAATCCACATGGACGGCGGCGGAGCGCCTGACGCTCCACCGAGGCCTGAGCGCTCTGGCGACACGCGGAGCTGAGCCGACCGCAGCGCTGCATGCGTTGGCCCACCGTCTGACGGCCCCCTTGCCCACTCATGTTCAGGTGGCGCTGCCTCCTCTGCCCCAGCCTGCACAGCAGACGCTGGCCCCAGAGCAAGTGCTTCCGCTGGTCACGCAGGCGTGGTTGGGTGGCCACGCTCTGCAATTCGAGTATCTGCGACCAGGCCGGGCCCAGTCACGCCGCCGCGTCACCCTTCAGCCGCACCTGATTTGCGGGCACCCCGTCACGCTGGAACTGCTGGTGGTGGGCCGCGAACTGAACGGGCGCCGTCCCCAGCGGACCTTTCGCCTGGCCCGGATGCTGGGGGCGCAACTTCACCCTGGGCGGCCCGCTGCGGCGCCCGTGCCTGTCCCGACCTGCCCTGCCGCCAGCGCTGTGACCCTGCGGTTCACCGGACAGGCCCGGCTGCGGGTCATCGAAGGGCGCGTGCCGCATCTGAGCGAGCCCATCATCAATCCTGACGGCAGTGTGGACGCCACTTTACAGGCCCCTCACGACGGCCGCGCCGCCCTGCCCTGGATTCTCAGCTGGGGCGGCGGCGCCGAGGTGCTGTCCCCAGCGCCGCTGCGGGCCCAGTGGCAGGCCGAACTGCGCGCCGCCCTGACCGCCGCCCAGCGCCCACCCACACAGTTTGGCGCCGGAGCCGCGTAAAACAGGGTGAAGCCAACCCTGAGCAGACCTCTCAACCTGCAGCACCGTGCGAGCTATTCCGGTCAGACAGTGTTCTTCATGGCATGGATGTTCAGCGGAGCATTGCTCACTCCGCAGAGAACCTCGGCCGAATCATCAAGCGACGGGCAATTTCTCCGCACTGTCTCTCCCTTACACAGCCTGCTTGCCTTCTGACCCGCTTGAGTTTTGTGCCCGCCATATCAGTGTGTTCCTGCCAGAGCAACCACCCGCAGAAGGTGGTTGCTCTGGCAAAATGATTGTTCACACACTCAAGAGACGTTGCGTCCAGCCTTCTCCCAATGAGCCTGCTCAGCCGGCTTCCTGAGCATCAGCCCAGGCAGTCACAGCGGCACTCTGGTAAGCCGCCAGGCCAGGCCCAGCCCGGTCAATGTTGCGGGTGAAGCGGTCATCCTGCACCCACATCTGCGCCAGGCCGCGCATCATGGCCGGCGGAGCGTCGTAATAGCGGGCCTCAATATGCGCGTGGTGCTGTGCAGCCACCGCCTGCGCCTGTGGGCTGTCCGGCGCCACGCCAGCGGCCATCAGGGCCAGATACTGGCTGTAGATGTGGTCCATCTCGGCCTTGACCGCTTCCCAGTCGGCCTTTGTGTACCGAGCTGTTTTGGCCTTGCTCTGCCGGTAGGCGTCCGTGTCGCCCCAGCGGGCCTGGACTTCGGGTTCGTACTGCTCGGGGTCAAAGCCGTCAAAGACAGCCTTTACGTCTTCATTGTTCATGGGGTCTCCTGGACTGGCCAGCATCGCCAGCACGGCGTCAATCGTCGCCTGGGTGCGCCGCTGCTGCTCTTGCAGCAAAGACAGCTGGGTGGTCAGCGCCTGCTGCTGCACGGCGCTCGGGGCGGCCAGCAGCGGCTCAATGTCGTTCAGGGCAAAGCCCAGTTGGCGGTAGGTCAGCACGGCGCGCAGCCGCGCCAGGTCCGCTGGGGTGTACAGCCGGTAATTGCCCTCGCTGCGCTCGCTGGGACGCAGCAGCCCAATGTCGTCGTAGTGGTGCAGGGTCCGCACGCTGACGCCGGTCAGCAGCGACACCTCGCCCACCGTCCAGCGCGGCGGGGATTGGCGCTCCAAAAGCCCACCTCCTTCTGTCTGGCAGCGTAGGCCCTCACGCGGCGTCAGGGTCAAGTGGTAAGTGAATTGGCCGAGGAGACGCCTCCAGACCGCAGACTGAACTGGATGCGCCTGGTTGCCCACGCCCCCAACCGCCTGCGCTGGGACGCCGTGCCAGACCGGCCGCCTGGTCCCGGCGAGGTGAGTGTCCGCACGCACTTCAGTGCCCTGAGCGTCGCGTCGGAACTGACCCTTCTGCACGCTGGCCCCTTTCCAGCGGCGCTGGGCTATCAGACCCTGGGAACGGTTGAGGCAGTGGGAGCAGGCGTGACCCTGACACCCGGCACGCGCGTCGTGACCACGCTGGGCCACGCTTCCCACGGTTTTCACCCCGCCGGGCGAGTGGTGCCGGTGCCGCCGCACGTCTCTGACCGCGCCGCCCTGTGCGCCATTCTGGGCGAGGAAACCCACAAGGGCCTGCGCAAGGTCAGGCCGCGTCCCGGCGAAGCGGTGCTGGTGGCGGGCGCAGGACTGCTGGGCCTCCTCAGCATCTTCAACCTGACCCGGCGCGGCGTGCATGAGGTTCATGTTCTGGAGCCGCGTGCCGACCGCCGCGCCCTGGCCCTGACTTTTGGGGCCGCCGCCGTCCACGCCCCTGGCGAGCTGCCGCACGACAGGTTTCAGGTGGGTGTGGAGTGCAACGCTTCCCCGGCCGGGTTTACCGAACTGGTGTCACACCTGGCACCCCGGGGGCGCTGTGTGGTGCTGTCCTGGCAGAACCCAGCGCCGTTGGCGCTGGGGCGAGCGGAGCGAGTCGCTGTGTCCAGACGGCGGTCGAAGTGGAATGGATGGTGGCGCTCTCCCACCATCCATGCAACGCAGTACCGCCGTCAGATGGGAATGGCGGCGCCCTCAGCCTGCCGCCCGCCTTTCACCAGCGGGAGGTGCAGGTGGTGGGCTCCAATGACGGCGAAGATTACGCGGCCTACGCGCACTGGCTGTGGGCCCACGCCGACCCGCTGCTGGACCACCTCTTTCCGCTAACGATCAGGCCGGCCGATCTCCCAGCGCTCTATTCCCAGTTACAGGCCCAGGAGCGGCCCGTCAGCGCGGTGGTGGACTGGCGGGGGCGCTAGGGTGAGGCACATGACGACCTTCCAAACAGGCTTCTGGCAAGGCTTCCGGCTGATGCTGCCGCTGTGGCCTGGGGTGGTGCCGTTTGCGGTGGCCTACGCCGTCACGGCGCGCGGCGCGGGCCTGAGCCTGTGGGACACCTGCCTGATGAGCCTGACCGTGTTTGCCGGGGCCAGCCAGTTCGCGGCGGCCGGGCAATTTGTGGGCAGCACGCTGCCCCTGGGCGCCGCACTGGCGCTGGTGGGCACCACCTTTCTCCTGAACGCCCGGCATCTGCTTTACGGCCTGAGCCTGTCACGGCAGCTGCCGCTCAGTGGCCGTCAGCGCATCCTGGCCGCGCAGTTCCTGACCGACGAGGCGTTTGGCGTGGTCACCGTGGCGGGGACGCGCACGCCGGGGGGCGTGACCTTCGCGCTGCTGCTGGGCGCCGAACTGAGCCTGTACGCGGCCTGGAACGCCGCCACCTTGCTGGGTGCCCTGGCCGGCCAGGTGCTGCCGGGACCAGCGGCGCTGGGGGTGGGCGTCATCTTTCCTCTAGCCTTTTTAGGGCTGCTGGTGCCGCTGCTGCGGGGCCGCCCCGAGGTGCTGGTGGCGCTGGTGGCTGGACTGGGGGCGTGGGCTCTCTCGGGCCGGGTGCCGGGTGGGCTCAGCATTCTGCTGGTCGGGGTGGGCGGGGCGCTGCTGGGCGCCTGGCTGGTGACCCGCCGCGCGCCAGCTGCGGAGGCCGCGTGAGCACCTGGGCCGTCATTGGGCTGATGTGGGCGGTGACCTTCGGGCCGCGCCTGCTGGGCCTGAGCCTGGGGCGCCTGGAACTGACGCCCTTCTGGCACGCCTTCTTGCGCTTTGTGCCAGTCAGCGTGTTTGCCGCGCTGATTGTGCCCGAGATTCTGGGCAGCCCCGAGTGGCTGCGCCGACTGGTGGGGGCCGCCGTCGCCGCGCTGCTCGTCTGGCGCCAGGGCAACCTGGCCGTGGGTCTGCTGGGCGGCTTCGGGGCGTACTGGCTGGCGCGGGTGGGTGGCGGGGCTGTAGCCTCCTCACGCGGGCCTGACCTGTCCCAGCGCCAGCGCGCTATGCTGCGGGGCGCATGACGGACCAGGGCAGCGGCAAAGTAATAGACGGCAAATACGAGGTGCTGCGCGAACTGGCCGTGCAGGGGTCAGTCACGCTGTCCGAGGTGCGCGCCGCCGAGGGCGTCACCCGGCAGGTGGCGTGGTTTAACGTCGCCTCCCCGGCCGAGCGGCAAGCCTTTCACACCTACCGCTCGGCCCTGCGCGCCCTGGCCCCCGCCGGCCTGACCGATGTGGTGGCGCGGCCCGGCGCCTATTACGCGGTGTGGCAGCCGGTGGCCGGGCAGCCGCTGGACACCGCCCTGGCCCAGAAGGTCAAGCCGCAGGAACTGATTGACGGGGTGCAGGCCCTGAGCGCCCGCCTGGCCGAACAGGGGTACGCCCTGGACGACGCCCAGGTGGTCGTGGAGGGCACCGAGCCGCGCCTGGCTTACCTCACCCCCCTGCCAGCCCCCCGCTCCGCCGAGGACCTTGCGGCGCGCAACGCCCGGTTCCTGACCCCACTGCGGGGCGGGCGCGTGAAAAAGAAACGCGAGCCGGGCGGCTGGCTCACCTTTATTCCGGGCCTGCTGCTGCTGGGCGGCGCCGGTTACCTGGGCGCGCAGGCCGCGCAAACCTACCTGAACCCCCCGGTGCGCGAGGTCATCGCCGTGACGGGCCAGGACGCCCTGCGCGGCGCGCGCCTGCTGGCCAAAGCCGGGTTCCGCGTCACCTACAACGAGGGGCAGGCGGGCGGGCGCCCGATTGGGTCGGTCATCCGCCAGGACCCGCCCGCCGGCACCAACCTGCCGGTGGGGCGCCTGGTCACGCTGACGGTCAATAACCCCCCCGCTATCGAGGTGCCGCGCCTGGAAGAAATGAACCTGGATCAGGCGAGAGACGCCCTCAAAGACCGCGCCATGACGGTGGGCAAGGTTGTAAAGGTGGACGGCACCCTGACGAGCACCCCTGAAGGCCGCATCGTGGCGCAGCTGCCTGAAGCCGGGTCCAGCGCCCAGCAGGGCCAGCCGGTGCAGCTGATGGTCAGCACCGGTATCAGCGGCAAGGAAACCTGGCTGCCCAACCTGGGCGGTATGACCTATGACCAAGCCCGCGAATACGCGCGCGCCGCCGGCCTGGTGGTCACGTCGGTGACGCCGCAGCCCAGTGACCGGGCGGCGGGCACGGTGCTGGAACAGACGCCCGCCGCCTTCGTGCGGGTCAAGGTGGGCAGCGCCGTGAAATTGACGGTGGCCACCTCGCGCTACAGCGCCCCCAGCCGCCCGGCGGGCGACCTGCCGCTGCCGCCTGCGCCGCTGCCCACCGTGCCCGAGCAGCCCACCGAACCCGAACCGGCCCCTGTGGACAGCGGCGTGACTGACCCGGTGGTTCCCGACCCCCAGCCCGTCACCCCCGATGAGATTCCACCTGTTCCCGTGACCGAAAGCCGCAGTGTCAGTTTCGCCTACACCTTTCCCACCGACCTGCCGGAAGGCACCTATACCCTGGCCGTGCAGGACGAGACGGGCGAGCGCCCCCTGGACTTCAGTTACGCGGCGGCCGACATCGCCGGGCAGCGCGCCACCACCACGGCGACGGTGACGGGCGACGCCGTGTTCATCATCCGGCGCGACGGGGCGGACTTCGCCACTGTCACGCCCTGAGCGCCATGATTTACCTGGACTACGCCGCCACGCACCCCATGACCCCCGAGGCGCTGGCCGCCTACGCCGCCGCCGCCGCGCTGCCCGGGAACCCTGCCAGCATTCACGCCGCCGGTCAGGCCGCCCGTGAGCGGCTCGAAGAGGGCCGCGCCCGCGTGGCGGCGGCGCTGGGTGTGGACCCCCGAACCCTGCTGGCGAACAGTGGCGGCACCGAAGGCGACAACCACGTGCTACTGGGCGTCACGCGCGCCTGGCAGGAGGTCCACGAACGCCCGGGCCACTTGATCACCACGCCCACCGAGCATTCGGCGGTGCTGGCCCCGGCCCGCGCCCTGGCCGCGCAGGGCTGGGCGGTCACGTGGCTGACCCCCGACGCCTCCGGACGCTACGACCCAGCCGAGCTGGCGGGCGCGCTTCGACCAGATACGGCGCTGGTGTCTATTCACTACGCCAACAACGAACTGGGAACGGTGCAGGACACGTCCGCACTGGCCGCTCTGGCCGCGCAGGCGGGCGTGCCCTACCACACCGACGCGGTGCAGGCGCCGGGGGTGCTGCCGGTGAACCTGCCGGCCTGGGGCGTGAGCTACGCCAGCTTCAGCGCGCACAAATGGGGCGGGCCGCGCGGGGTGGGCTTTCTCTATGTGGCGCGCGGCGCCGACTTGCCGCCCCTGACCCTCGGCGGCGGTCAGGAGGGAGGCCGGCGCCCCGGCACCCAGGACACGGCGGGCGTGTACGCCGCCGGTGTGGCCCTGACCCACGCCGAGGCCGCGCGTGAGGCGACATTTGCCCACCTGACAGCCCTGCGGGAGCGCTTTGTGGCCGCTGTTCAGACCATTCCGGGCCTGCGCGTGAACCACGCCCCAGAGGGCAGCCCCAAGGTGGCCAGCGTGACCCTGCCGGGCGCCGACGGCGAGGCCCTGCTGATGAACCTGGACATGCTGGGCATCGCCGCCAGCGCGGGCAGCGCTTGCAGCGCCGGCACCATGCAGCCCAGCCACGTCCTGACGGCCATTGGCCTGAGTGAGGCCGACGCCCGCGCCACGCTGCGCTTCAGTTTTGGGGCCGCCACCACGCCTGCCGAGGTGGACGCTGCCGCCCAGGCCCTGACCCAGGCAGCAGCCTGGAGCCGGAGCTGACAGGGGCACTCTAGACTGAGGCCTAAAGGCAGCACTTGACTCCGCCCACGTTGCTGTCTCTTGCAGCCGCTCTAGAGCAGTGAAAGGGCGGCCCCCTTCACTGCTCAGCGTTCAACCCTGAGACGGATGCCGCTTCATGACGGCACAGCCGTAAGGGCACCGTCTGCGCCTCCCTCTCGCGGCATTCGTACCTTCTCCTGCTCGCTCTCCTGCGGAGCTTTGCAAGTCCGCTCGGATTTCACCGAGCAGACTGCTCGATTCAATCGGAGTCCGTATGAGCGCCTAACCCAGCAGTTCCAGCGGCAAGAGGGGGGACTGTACCGTGACCTTCAGCCCCCGGCGCCGGGCCAGCGCGCACAGTCCCAGAGCAGGTAGACAGATCCAGGCCACTGACTTGTTTCTCAGGTCCTCGTCGCGCTGATAGTACTTGACATGGCGCTCCAGGGCCAGGCGCACTTCGCCGTTAAAGCCGGCCTCGTCGCCCTGGGCCAGGCGGGTCATCATGCCCGCCTCACACATGGCGATCTCGGTGGCAAACGCCTGGTCTTCAGGGTCGAGCCCCGGCGCCTGCATGGCGTCCAGGGCGGCGATCAGTTTCTCCAGCACATCCGGCGCGCGGGTGTAGAGGGCCTGCGCCGCCTCAACCTGCAAGGTGCGGTAGGCGGGCGCCCGCGTCGAAGAAGCCGCAAACACCGGGGCGTAGGGCCGCATCAGCGTTTCTGTCATCACGACCGGCTCATCCCAGAGCAGGGTGAGATAGAAGGCCTTGAACCAGTGGCCAGGAGAAGCATTGGCGGGCCCCGTCGTGGTGCGCCCGATACTCAGGAGGCTATGCGGCGGGTTGGGCAGCAGGACTTCCAACTCCTTCTCGCCCTTGGGGAAGAGAGAGAGGTACAGGGCAAAGGCTTCGGCGTTGCCCGCCAGCCACGCCATGTTGCCGCATTCAGGGTCCGGCGCACGGCCAGCCAGCACCAGCAGGGTGGTCAGGTCATAGGCTTTGGTGGCCAGCCAGGTCAGGTTGTGCTGCGGCTCCTCGGCGCGGGCCAGGGAATCGCGCACAGACTGACGGTACCAGGCAATGTCCTCTTCCAACGTTTCAAAGACGTACTCTTCCGCCAGCACGTGACTCATGGCTGGCCTCCCACCGGATTCAAGTCAAACTCACGCACCACCACCTGCGTAACCTCGTTGCTCACGGTGACCTGACCCGTCTGGGCGTCGGTTGTGCGGGTGGTGACCACAGGCGCCCGGACCTCCAGATAATTCACGTTGCCCTGCTCGTAGGCGCCGTCCAGCGTCCGGCCCACAGCTTTGAGGTCCGCGTTGCGGTTACGCACCATGTTGTTCAGGATATCGGTGAAGTAGTCCTTGCTGCCCTGCTCGGCAAATTCGCCGGATTCAATGCGGCGGCGCCCCAGCGGACTGGAGCCGCCCTTGGCTTCAATCACGATGTACTTCAGCTTGCCGTTCGCGTCCTTGACCCGCCACACCTGGTCAAAGTCCCCGGAGCGGGACGGCGCGCCGGGCGGCGGGTACACCAGATCGGATTCGGGGTACTGACTCTTGATGTAGTTGGTGCCGGCCAGTTCGCCCAGTTGCCGGCTCTCGTCCCGAATCTGCTGGTCCAGCACCTTCATGCGCGCCAGGTCTGCCTCGGTGGCGCCCAGCCCCTTGAGTTCCAGCAGGTCCCGTTCCTGCTGGGCCAGGGCGCGGCGGTCAAGCCGTTCTTGCACCTCGGCTTGCAGCTTCAGGTCCTGGCCGTCGCGCTGGCCCACCACCAGCTCGTTGTCCCAGTCATGCTTGGCGGCGTCGCCCTTTTTGGCCGGAATCGTGGCGTCACCAGTATTTTCGAAAGCGCGCGTGGTCTCGTTGTAACGCATGGGCGCGTTGTTCTTGTCGGTCACGTTCAGCTGAGGCCTGGTTTGGCCTTCGTACAGCGCCCACTGGTAGCCGTCTGGGGCGTCGGGCCAGCCCAGTTCCTTGGCCGCCACAGGGCCGCGCTTGAGCCGGGTGTCCACCTGCCCCACGGTGTCGGGGGTGGCCTCGGGGCTGGCTTTGGCCTTCTGGGCGTAGTCCCTGGCATACGCGTCGGCCAGATTGGCCTGCTCCAGCAGTTGCTCGCGCTTCAGAGGGCTGGGCGCGAGGTCCGCTTCCTGGCGCAGTCTGGCCGCCGTTTGCAGGTGCTTCTCGGTCTCGGCGGTCAGCCGGGCGCGCTCGGTCCTTGGCCTGGGGCTGGTCGGTTCAAACCCCAGCATGTCCTGAAGTTTGGCGCGGGTGCGGTTAACCAGACTGTTGTCGGCCCGCAGGTCGCGCGCCGCCGCCTCATGCTGCCGGAGGGTGGCCGGCGAGGTCTCCGGCCCCACCTCGATGCGTGTTCGGCCGTCCGTATAGCCCTTCACGCTGGCCTGGTCGCCCCGGACCTGAAGGTTCATCTCTGTGGGCACCGTGCCGTGCCGGTTGCCGGTCACGTTATTAACCCGGTCGCCCAGGGTGCTCCCAAAGCGCTCGCCCGCCGCCGTGGCCTTGGTCTGGAGGCCGCCCGCCCGGCCCGGCAGGCGGGTGGTGGCCGCGCCGACGCCCGTCCCAATCGCCATCATCATGATGGCCTCGGGGCTGGAAATGCTTTTCAGGGCGTCACCCAGGGACGCGCCAGTCATCAACTCGCCCAGGACGCTGCCGCCCAGGTCGAACGTGGTGCCCACGGCAAAGGTGCCGGCCTTCTGGGTCAGGCCGCTGCCCAGCAGGCCCGCCGTGCCCAGTTTGCCCGCGATCAGGCCGCCGGCTCCGCCCAGGGCGCCGCCCACCGCGCCCAGCACGGCGGCCTTGCCCACGCCGTCAAACAGGCTTTTCTGGAACTTCGCGTCCATGCCAATGTTGTCAATGGCGTTGTTGCCCATCTGAATGACGGCGCCGCTGGCGGCCCCCACCAGGGCGCCGCCCACCACCGCGCCGATGGCCCCGGCCGCCGCGCCGGCCCCCAGTGCCCCGGCCATGGCGCCCACCGCCGCAATCACGGCCGGCCCCGCCACCACCGCGACCACGATGATGACGGCGACCATCAGGGCAATCTTGACCCAGGCTTTCCAGCGCGGCTGCACCTGCGCGGCCGCCTTTTCGGCATTCTCGCGGATAGCGGCGTCTTCCTGCGGAAAGTTGGCCGAGAGCCCCTCGCGCAGGGGCGGCAGGGTGGCGCGCAGCTCCTCGGGCAGGTTCTTGAGGGCGCGGGCATACAACCCGTCCAGGCCCTGTTCCAGCGCCGTCAGGGTCTTGGCGGTGCTCTGCGCGTCCTGTTTGGTGCCCTGCTGATGGGCCTTGGTCAGGCCCTGAAAGAGGGCCAGCGCCTGCGTCACGACCGCCTGGGTCGAGCGGTCAAACCCGGCGGCCTGCGCCGCCCCCTGCCCCACGGCGGCGCGGGCCACCTGACCCAGCGCGGCGCTCGTCTGGGCGGCGCCCTGGCTCAGGCCTGCCGTCACCTGCGCCGTGCCCTGGGTAAAACTCAGCTGCGCGCGCTTGACACCCGCCGTGATGCCGCGCTGGGCCTGGTCCAGCGTGCGCTTCAGGTCCGCCGGGTCGGGCGCCTGGGCGCGGGCGACCTGGGTGCTAAAGGCGCTCAGCTGGCTGTCCAGCTGCTTGGCCAGCCCGGTCACCGAGCGGCCCAGCGACGTGCTGGCGCTGCCCGCCTGCCGGCTGAGCGCCGCCTGCTGCGTCTGCGCCTGTCGGGCAATGGCGGCCAATTGCGCGCCCTGGGTGGCGTCCAGGCCGCTCAGGGTGCCGGCCAGCTGGGCACGCAGGCTGCTGCTGAGGCTGCTGTAGGCCGCCTGCGCCTGCTGACGCGCCTGCCGCTCCCGCGCGCTGATGCGGCGGTGAGAGGCGTCCAGATGCTGTTTCAGGAGGCGCTCGGTGTCCTGCAGGGCCAGGTCAATGTTTTTCAGGTCCTTGCCCAGGCCGCCGCTCTCGCCCGTTAACTTGTTGGCCTCGTCCTGCGCCTGCTCCTGAAAGCCGGGGGCGTAGGCCGCGCCCACCTCCCGCGCGGCGCCCGCACGGGCCTTCCAGCGGTTGTCCGTCAGGGGCCCTTCCAGAAAGCTGTCATTCTCGCCGGTCACGTTCGATTCGTAGGCCTGGGCCTGGGTTTCGGCGCGGCTGCGGGCCTCCTGGCCCACCTCACCGCCCACCCGCACATAATCGGCTTTCAGGCGCTCGTATTCGGCGCGCACCGCGCTTTTTTGTGCGCTGGCCGCCGTGCGCGCGGCGGTGACCGACGCCGCATACTGCGTCTGCGTCTGGGTGCGCGCCGCCTGGGTGGCGGCCGGCAGCGCGGCCAGCGCCGCCGCTTTGCGCGCGGCCAGCTGCGCCGTGCCGGCGGCGGCGCGCGCCCGCGCCCTGGCTTTTTGCGCCGAGATGCCGGCGCGGACCTTGCCCTGCTGCGTAGTGGCGGCGCGCGCCACCTGCGCCCCAGCTTTGCGGGCCTGGGTCTTCAGGCGGGTCTGAGCCGCGCCAGCCTGCCGCTGCAAGGTGCCCACCTGCATGCGGTTGCGCCCCAGAAAGGCGCTGGCCAGCGCCCCCGAGGCCTTGCGCTGCGCCGCCAGTTTCCTGTTCGCGGCCGAGGGCGACACGCCCGCTGCTTTCAGTTTCGCGTGGTCCAGCTTGGGCTTGGCGAACTGGGCGCGCACCGGACTCTTGGCGGCCACCTTGGTCAGGCGGGCGGCTGTCGTCATGGCGGCTTTGGGGTTGAGGGACGAGGCCTTGAGGGCGGGCTGAGGCACCACTTTGGCCGGCAGGGTCGGGCGCTTGACCGGCTGCGGGGGGGGGGCTGCCTTGACCTGAGGCTTGAGCACCTGGGTGGCCCCTTTCTGGGCCGCTGCAAAGGCCTGGGCGTGGCTGGCCAGGTTGGGGGCGGGGCGCCGAGCGGCCGGCACGCGCCGCACCTGGGCCGCGACCTGTGGCGGCCGGGCTGGCGGCAAGCCCACCTGCTCAGGAGCCTGCGGCCCCGTCTGGCTGGCCCCGCCCTTAGTGGGCTGACCGGGCTTGCCCCCCTCCCGCTTGCGCTCTGCGAACATGACTCATCGTACAACTCCGGGGCGAAGCTGCTCACCGTAGCTTCCAGAACGCCTGAGAAGGATCTAGACGGAATGACTGTTCCAGACGTGTCCGAGAGCCTTTGGGGCATTAAGGAATAAGGGTTCCGGGCATGCGTTGGTAATTCAGAGACTTTCCAGAATGTGGGCGTTTGAAACAGAGGCCGACTAAGAAGTTGCCGGCCAGAACGAGTGGCTTTGAAGGAAGACGGCGCAGGGCGCTCTGTCTAAATCGACATCCAGTGTCACGCGACTGACGTTCCTTCAAGCCTCAGGATAGATAGGAGTCACTCACCTGACCGCGCCGTACAGGCTGGTTTCTAGCCCCGGAAACGCGGCGCGCAGCTGGTTAGCCAACTGCCCCAGTCCCCACCACTCGGTGCGGCGGTGCCCCAGGGCAATCAGACCCAGGCCCGCCGCCTGCACGGCCGCGAGGGCCGAGGGCCGCTGCTGCCCTGTCAGGTAGACCTGCGCCCCCTGTGCCGCCGCCAGCGTCACGGTGCCCGGACTGAGGCGGTTCATCAGCGCTACGCGCAGCGGCCTTGCCACGGGCTCCCTGGGCGCCAGGGCCTCATCCTCACCGCCCAGTTCGGCGTGAAGGGCGGCCCGCAACTCCTCCCAGCTGGCCTGAGGCGCCGTGGCCAGCAGTCCGGCTGGCTGGCCTTCCCAGTGCAGCAGCTGTACCGCCGTCCAGCCCAGTCGCGCCGCCAGCACGCGGTTCGGCCCAGTGGTCAGGTGCAGGTCAAAGCCGTCGTGGGCGCCCAGCACCCCCAGCCCCGGCCAGCCCTCCCCCACCCCGCGCGAGCGGTGCAGAAACAGGGCATCCGCCTGAAGGTCAGTGGGCAGTTCTCCCGGTTCCAGCGCCAGGGCCAGGCGGGTCACTGCCTCTGGGCCGGGGCGCTTGAGGGGCTGAGGCTCGGCCAGGTAGGCGCCCAGCCAATCGGCCAGAGCCGAGAGGGTGGCCGGACTCATGCCGGCCACCGGTGAACGACGGCCCGGTAGGGCGGCTGGGTGGTGGGGGCCAGCTCAGCGTGGTCGGGCCCCTCATACCACCCAGCCCAGGTCTCCAGTTCGGCGCGGGTGACAGGGAAAGTGTGGGGCGGTAGGGCCGCGTTGCGCGCGTCCAGCCGCGCCCACAGGGTCTCCAGCGGCACCTCCAGCACATGCAGCTCGAACGCCACGTCCAGCGCCGCCGCCCGCGCCCGGAACAGGTCGCGTTCCTGGCGGGCCCAGCAGCCGTAGTCCAGCACGACACTCATCCCCAGGGTCAGCACCCGCGCCGCCACGTTCCACAGCAGGTCGCTTTCCAGCAGCCAGCGCTGTTCCCCAGCCTCACCCGCGCCGAACAGCGGCGCCATCCACTCGTCGGGAGTCAGGCGCAGGGCCGCGCGCCCAGTCTCCAGCTGCCGCGCCAGCGTGGTCTTTCCGGCGCCGGGCAAGCCCACGAGCAGCATCAGGGTGGCGGCCATGTGGGCAGCATAGCGGGCCGGGGCCACAACTGCGGTCGCCCCCGGCGCCTGGCCACGCCAGACTGCATGGGTGACGCCCACCTCGCCGCCCGTGACCCTGGCCACGCCCCTGAGCCTGCGCAGCTCGTTCCGGTTTCCTGTGCAGCATGCCCAGGCCCGCCGGGAGGTGCTGCTGGGGGCCGCCCTGCTGCTGGTCTTTCCGCTCGGCTGGCTGCTGAACATGGGGCACCGCATCGCCCTCGTTCACGCCATGCACAGAGGCCAACCCGCCTGGCCCGCGTGGCCGGCCTGGGGGCGCCAGGGCTGGGACTGGGCCGGCTGGGGCACGCTGCTGCGCCACGGCTGGCTGACCTTTCTGGGCATGGTGCAGTACCACAGCCCCGCCCTGGCCGCCGAGGCGCTGGCCTGGGGCCTGCACAGCCCGGCGCTGCACCTGCTGGCGGCGCTGCTGTGGGTGCTGGCCACCGCCGCCGTGCCCGGCTACATGACCCACTACTGCCTGAACCTCGACCTCCGCGAAATCTTTGACCCCTGGCGGGCGCTGCGCCGGGTCCACGAAGGCGGCCGGGCCTACTGGCACGCCTGGGGCGTCGTGCTGTGTGCCCTGGCCTGCTCCTTTCTGGGCCTGCTGGCCGGTGGCGTGGGCTTCCTGGTCAGCAGCGTGTGGTTCTGGCAGGTGGCGGGATTCAGCTTTGCCACCGTATTTACACAGCGATTTGAACTGGGCGCAGCCGCAGGCCCACCCCCGCTGACCCCTCAGACGAACTGATGCGGATTCCGCTGAATTGCAGCACAGCAAAGACAGGCACCGCCTGCGCTTCCATATCGCGAAATCCGTAGCTGTTCCTGCTCGCTCTGCTGCGCAGCTTTCCAAGTCCGCTCGGATTTCAGCGAGCATTCTGCTCGATTCAATCGGAGTCCGTATGACACTTCATTGCAGCACAGCCGGAAAGGCACCGGCTGCGCCTGCATCTGGCGAAATCCACACCTTTTCCTGCTCGACCTCCTGCGGAGCTTTTCAAGCCTGCGGCGCCGCTGTCCAAGGCCACTCGGATTCTACCCAGCAGTCTGCCCGAGGACGGTCGGAGTCCGTATCACGGCTGAAGCGCGGCCCTGATCCTCTGAACCGCCTGATCCAGAATGGCGCGCACGGGTTGATCCGGCTGGGCCTGAAGCTGGCGCAGCGCCTCGGCCCACGGCCGCCACACCGCAGTCATGGCCGAGATCTTGGGCACTGGCGCGCCCCGGCGGATGCCTTCCCCAAACCCGCTGAGCGCCTGATTGTTCTCGATCGCCGCGGCCCGCGCCGCCGGGCTGGACGGGAGGCGGCCACCCGCTTGAAACAGCGTCAACTGCGCCTCATCCGTCGTTAAGGCGCGGGCCAGTGCGGTCGCCTCGGCGCGGTGGGCACTGCTGGCCGCGACCATCGCCGCCTGCCGGCCCACGAACGGCTGCCACGCCTCGGGGGCGCCGGGCGGCGCTGGCAACGGCACGGAACGCACGTCCAGTCCAGTCCGCTGCAGGTCACCGAAATTCCAGGGCCCCGTCAGCCACAGGGCCAGGCGCCGACTCGTGAACGCTTTCTGCGCCGCCGCATCATCGAGGGTGCCCGCCAGGCCCTCTACCTGCCCCAATTCCCGCAAAAAGGTGCCGGCCTGCACCGCCCCTGCGGTGGCCAGGCCCAAGTCGGCTGGACCAAGGCGGCCCGCCTTCAGGCCGAACACTGGCGCACTGTACGCTTCAAAGACGCCGGCCTGCGTATAAGGGTCTTGCAGATCAGAGGCCAGCCCCAAGCGGCCCGCCCGGACCTGTTCGCTCATGACCTGGCGCAATTCGGCCCAGGTTGCCGGTGGTCTGGGCACCAGCTCCGCGTTGTAGACCAGTGCGAGGGCCTCGGCCATGAGGGGCAGGCCCAACAGTTGGCCCTCAGAGGTAAAGGCCTGCTGACCCGCCGCGTCCGGCGTCCCCTGCGGGGTCAGGGGCGCGGCAAGCCCGATGACGGCCCCCAGCCACTCGTCAGGGACCCCCACCACCACATCCGGCCCCGCACGGCCTGCCGCCTGCCAACGGGGCCCCAGTTCATCAAAGGGAATCTGGCGCACCTGAACGCGGTGACCCGTGCGCGCCGTAAACGCCTGGGCCTCTGTCTCCAGCCAGTGACGGTCACCCGCCACGTAGGACGTCCAGACGGTGAGGGGAACCGCTTGCCCAGCACCGGCCAAGAGCAGAATGGTGGTGAAGAGAAAGCGCCGCATGGTCCTTTCAGATAGCACAGATGGCTTGACCGAGGCGGTAAAAAAAGAGGCCCCGCCCCCAGCCGCAGCTGGAAGCGGGACCAGGGACCGGTCTTACGCGAACTGGGCCAAGACCTGCTCCAGCCTCTCTTTCCGGGCGCTGAAGTCAACCACGCGGCGCTTTTCTTCCTCGATTACCTCGGCAGGGGCGCGGGCCACAAAGCCCTCGTTGCCCAGCTTGCCCTGCGCCTGTTTGATTTGCTTGTCAAACTCGACCAGGCGTTTTTTCTGCTTGCCCACCCAGTCGGCAATGTCCACGGTGCCTTCCAGGGGGGCGCGCACGGTCACGCCGCGCAGGGGCAGCGACAGGGTGCGGCCGTCCAGGCTGGGCACCAGGGCCACACGGGCCATGCCTTCCACCACGCGGGCGTTGTCGTGGACGGTGGCGGCCAGGTCGCCTTCGACCACCACATTCAGGCGGTCTTGCGGGCTGAGGCCCAGTTCACTCTTCAGGCTGCGGGCGGCGGCCACCGCGGCGCGCAGGGCCTCAAAGGCCGCCTCGGCCTCGGCGTCATGCAGGGTGGCCTCGGGGCGGGGCCAGTTGTGCAGCGCCACCTGACGGCGGTGGCCCAGAGCCGCGTACAGTTCGCTGGTCACAAACGGCATGAAGGGGTGCAGCAGCTTCAGGATGTGTTCCAGGGTGGCCTTGAGCGTGACCAGGGTGGTCAGTTTGCCCTCACTCAGGGCGGGCTTGGCCGCCTCGATGTACCAGTCGCAGAACTCGTCCCAGGTAAAGGCATAGAGGGTGCGAATGGCCGCGCCAATGTCAAAGTCGTCCAGGTGGGCGCTGGCCTCGGCGGTGACCGCGTTCAGGCGCGAGAGAATCCAGCGGTCAGCCAGCGAGAGGTCGGGGCGGGCGCGCACGGCGTCAATCGCGTCGCGGCTGCGCATGGCCTCGCCGGCAGTGTCGTCCAGGGCGCTTTGCACGTACCGAATGAGCGCCTCGTCCTCGTCGCTGCCTGCGGTTTGCAGGTTGGGCAGGGCCTCTGAAAGGCGCAGCAGGGCAAAGCGCGCGGCGTTCCACAGCTTGTTGGCAAAGTTGCGTCCCTGCTCAAAGCGCCGGGGGTCGTGCTTGATGTCCTGCCCGCCGGTCGACAGGAAGGCGAAGGCAAAGCGGCTGGCGTCCACGCCGTACTGGTCAAACAGCTCCAGGGGGTCCAGGCCGTTGCCCTTGCTCTTGGACATCTTCTGGCCTTTGCTGTCCAGGTACAGGCCGTGGAGCATCACCGTCTTGAACGGCGCCTGGCCGGTCAGGCCGTAGGCCGCCATCTGCATGCGGGCCACCCAGAAGAACAGGATGTCGTAGCCGGTCACCAGCACCTGCGTCGGGTAGAACTTGCGGAAGTCCTCGTGGTCGGTGTCAGGCCAGCCCAGCGTGGAAAAGGGCCACAGGTTGCTGCTAAACCAGGTGTCAAACACGTCGGGGTCGCGCCGCAGGGTCAGGTGGGCGTAGCGGGGGTCCTGGTCGCAGTCGAGGTCGGGGGTCTCGGGGTCGGGCACGTAGAGATTGCCCTCTTCGTCGTACCAGGCCGGAATCTGGTGGCCCCACCACAGCTGCCGGGAGATGTTCCAGTCGCGGATGTTCTCCAGCCAGTCGCGGTTGACCTTGGCATAGCGCTCGGGGGTCAGCTGGATGTCGCCCGCGTCCAGCCCTGCAAGCACCTGCTCGGCAAAGGGCTTCATCTTCACGAACCACTGCTCGCTCACGATGGGCTCGACTGGCACCTTGGTGCGCTCGGACAGGCCAATGGCCGTGTCGTGGTCCTTTTCTTCCAGCAGGTCGCCGGACTCGGTGAGGGCCTTCACCACGGCCTTACGGGCGGCGAAGCGCTCCAGGCCCCGGAACTCGGCGGGCACCAGCTCACTGGTCAGATTGCCGTGCAGATCAATGACACTGGGCCGGGCCAGGCCGTGCCGCTCGCCAATCTCAAAGTCAGTGGGGTCGTGGGCCGGCGTGATTTTCAGGGCGCCCACGCCAAATTCCATCTCGACGGCCTCGTCGGCGATGATGGGCACGTAGCGCTCTGTCAGGGGAATGCGCGCCTCCTGACCGATCAGGTGGGCAAAGCGGGGGTCATTCGGGTGAACGGCAATCGCCTGGTCGGCAAAGATGGTCTCCGGGCGCACGGTGGCGATGCGGATTTCGCCGGCCTCGCCGTTGCTGGGCGCCGCCTGGGGGTCACGCAGTTTGTACGACAGGGTGGACATCTTCCCTTTGCGGACTTCACGGTCAATTTCCAGTTCCGAGAGGGTGGTCTGCGCCGCCGGGTCCCAGTTCACGATGCGCTCGCCCCGGTAGGCGAAGCCGCTGTGGTACAGCCGCACGAACTGGTGACGCACGGCGCGCGACAGCCCCTCGTCCATCGTGAAGCGCTCACGGGTCCAGTCGGCACTCACGCCCAGGCGCGAGAGCTGATTCAGAATCATGCCCCCAGACTCGGCCTTCCAGGTCCAGACCCGCTCCAGAAAGCCCTCACGGCCCAGGTCGTGGCGCGAGGTGCCCTGGTCACGCAGTTGCCGCTCCACAACCACCTGTGTGGAAATACCCGCGTGGTCCATGCCGGGCAGGTACAGCGCCTCGAACCCCTGCATGCGCTTGTAGCGAATCAGGGTGTCAATGAGGGTGTTGTCCAGCGCGTGCCCCAGATGCAGGTTGCCCGTCACGTTGGGCGGCGGAATCACGATGGTAAAGGGCTCTTTGCCGCTGGTGGCGTCGGCGCGGAACGGCTCGGTGCGCCATTTAGACGCCCAGCCCGGCTCGATGGCCTGCGGGTCAAACTGCTTGGCCAGGGTGGAGGCGTCGGTCTCGGGGGCGTCGGGGGTCTGGGTGAGGTCAGTCATGGCAAGGCTCCTGTGGGGTGGGCTCCGGGTCGGCCAGGGTCAGCAGATGGGGCAGGGCGGCTTCATACCCGAAGCCGGGAATCAGGCCGTGGTCAGCCTGAAGCACGAAGCGGCAGTGGAAGGTCATGCCGGCGTCGGTCTCGCCGGCAGTCACGACATGGGGCCAGTCGTCGGGGGTGGCCGGCGGCGCGGCCAGCCAGAAGTAGTGCCAGACCTGCGAGGTCTCACCGCCCGTCTCCTGGCGGCGCGTCCAGTGAAAAGACGCCAGGTGCACGGGACCCGACAGCCTCAGCCCGGTTTCTTCCCAGGCTTCGCGCACCGCCGCCTCAGCCGGGGTCTCGCCGGGGTCTACCCCGCCCGCCGGCACCTGAATGCCTGCGTCGGGGTACATGGGCGGGTGCTCAAAGACCAGCAGTTCGTGGGGCGCGCGGGTGACGTAGGTCAGGACCCGCTGGCGCCAGCCACGCTGCTCGGCCAGCGCTGCCGCTTCTGGCAGCGGCAATTCATATCCAGTGGTCTGTGCTGTGGTCATGGCTGCCTCCTCCAGACAACGAAAAAACGTCCCGTCCGCCGGCGTAGGCCGGATGCGGACGAGACGAAAACAGGTCCCGTGGTACCACCGCGTTTCCCCCACTGGCGGCGGGGGCACTTTGCGCGCGCTGTGCCGGGCGCACCCGGAGGGGTCTAGTGGGCCGCCGGCAGGCTGGCGGGCCGTTCTTCCCTCATGCTCGCGGGCGACGTTCGCCGGGTGCCGTTTCCGCCGGCCCTCTCAGTCGCGGGGCGGGCTTCCTGTGGTGGCTGTCCCGGTTACTCTTCCCGGTCACTGCTGCCTGGGAGTCTACGCGCCGCGCGGGGGCGTTTTCAATCCGCCTCCTGGCCCATAGGCGCCCAGGCCCCCCAGCCGGCACCCTGAGCAGATGCCAGAACATGACTGGGCCGGCCTGACCCTGTACCACCGCGCGGTGCGGGACGTGCGCGGCGACCGCCTGTGGCCTCTGAACCGGCTGCGTGACCTTCACCCCGAGGTCTACGCCCGTGAAGTGGCCAAGTACGCCGGGCGCCAGGCCCTGCTGACCGAACGGGTGGAGCGCCTGAACTGCCTGTGGAACGACGTACTGTTCTTCGCGCCGGTGCATCCGGGCCCCCTGCTGGACGCGGTGCGGAGCACGGGACGGGCCGTGCCATCCGTGCGGTTCTGGTCGCTGCCGGCCTCAGCGCTGGACCCGGCGCGGGCCTGCGTGCGGCTGGTGCGGCCCTGGCCAGACGGCATCAGGCCGCCTCCCGACCCGGCCGACGAACGGCCCTACACGCCAGAAGGGCTGAGCCAGTTCACGCTGCCACCCGCCGAAACGCTGGCCCGGCTCCGGCAGTTGCTGCCGGGCGATCCCCTCATCCTGTGGATGGACGTGCCGCATGTGCTGTACCGGGGCGAGGTGCCCCTGAGCGCCCTGACCGATTTGAGGGCCTAGCGCTCCTCGCTGGGGGCCAGCTCGTAGCGGTACAGCAGCGGCTTTTTCAGCAGGCCGCGCGGCACGGTCACGGTGGCGCTGCGGTAGGGTACCCCCTGTACGGTCGCCCCCGCCGCAAAGGTCTGGGTGTCGGTGCCCAGGCGGGCGGTGCGTTCGCCCAGTTCCAGCACGCCCTCGGCGCGGGCCAGGACATCGTAGGGGTGTTCGATCAGGGCGGTCAGGCGCACGGGTTGCCCGGCCAGACTGCGCAGGGGATTGGCGGCGCTGGCAAAGGCGGCGCGCACCGGGTCCGCCACCCGGTCACAGGTGACGCGCAGGCTCAGGGCGTACTCGCCCACCGGGAACAGCGCCTCACGAATCAGGGTCACGCCGTCGCCCTCGGCCTCGCGGAAGGCCGTCAGCAGCGCGGCGCGGCGGTTGCGCAGCAGCGTCACGGGCGCGGCCGAACTGCCGCCCTGCATGGGAAAGTCGCCCCGGTTAATCAGGCGCTCGGCGTGCAGCAGCGTGTCCTCGCGGGTGCGGAAGGTGCGGTGCGTGACCGGCTGGTGCGGGTGCCAGCGCCCCCCTGAGTCCCGCTGCTGCCACTCGACCCACAGGTCGTAATGGTCCTGCTCGCGCCAGCTGGGGTGCGTCTGCACAGCCGCCGCTGGGCGCACCTGGCCTTCCCGGCCAAAGTCCTCACGGGGTTCGGGGCTGCTGCGGTCGTTCCGGGTGATGGCGCTCATGAGTCCTCCGCTGCCGCCCATCATGCCTGAATGGGCCGGCCTTGTGTGCAGAAGTCATAAGAAACGCTGGCCAGGCGGCCTAGCCCAGCTCCACCAGCCCCGCCAGCAAAAAGGGCCGCAGGGTTTCTAAAGTCATGCGCGGCGACTCGGGCGAGCGCTCCAGCAGGGCGCGAATATTGGCGCTGTCGCCCACCAGGTTCAGCACGCGGTACTGGGTGCGGGTGACGGGCTGGGCGTCGTTCCACTTGGCACTCAGGCGCAGGCGCTGGTTCCAGTCGGGAAAGGTGCGTGACAGCGCGGCCCAGCCCTCGCTGTCTTCAATCAGGCGGCGCAGGGCGCTGTCGCGGCGCAGGCTCAGGGTGCGGGTGGGCGGCACCTGCCCCACCTCGAAGGTAAAGGCGCCGCCGTCCAGACTGGCCATGAACTGCAGGGCGTTGTCACCGCGCAGCCGCCCGGCCTCGGCGTGCACAATCTCGCCGCGCTCCAGCCACAGCTGCCCGCCGCGAATGTGGTCCACGTTCAGGCGCCCCGCCCGGCCGCTGGTCAGGAACATCTGCATCACGGACAGAAACGGAAAGACTGCCAGGTCACCGCGCACCATATGTCCCTCAGTGTAAGGCCCCTGTCTGGGGGAAGCCAGAGGCTGCCCACCGGGGGCATGCCTGGTGGGCTACCGCACGCCCGGCTAGAGGCTGTGGCAGCATGGCCAGCGTGACGCGCCCAGACCGGCCCCTGACCACACTGCTGTCCCTGTGCGCGGCCGACGCCCTGGGCGCCGCCACCGAGTTCAAAACCCCCGCCGCAATTGCGGCGCAGTACGGCCCCCTCTTTCGCAGCTACCAGCCGGGCAGCGTTTTTGCTTTCGCCCCCGGCGAGGCCACTGACGACAGCCAGATGGTCGTGGCCACCCTGCTGGGCTACCGCCGGGGCCAGGGCCACGCGGGCGTGCTGGCGGCGCTGCGCGAGTGGCTGTCCACTGGACCGCCCGATGTGGGCGGCCTGACCCGGCAGGCGCTGAGCCTGGGGGCCGGCACGCTGGACGGCGGCGCGCGGGCCTGGAGCAGCAGCGGCCACGCCTCAGCGGGCAACGGCGGCCTGATGCGCGTGGCGGCGGTGTGGCTGGCGGGCTTTGAGGGCGCGGCCCTGGCCACCGAATCGGCGGTGGTCACGGCCCTGACGCACACTGACCCCCGCTGCGTGCACGCCTCGGTGTTCTTGACGGCATTGCTGGCAGCCTTGGCCCAGGGCGCCGCCTATGAGGAGGCTGCTCAGGCCGCCCTGGCCATCATGGACACCTTTGACGCCCGCGCGGCCTTGCTGGACGCCGGGGTACTGGGCCTGGAGACCCAGGCGGCACACGCGGCTTTCCGCGCCGCTGACCGTGAAGCCCGCGCAGCGGTGCGCGCCCGCGTGCGTTCGGGGCTGGCGGGCGCCGTGGTCTCGCAAAGCGGGTATGTGCTGGACACCCTGGAAGCGGCGCTGGCCCACGGCCGCCGCGCCAACTGGTGGGCGTGCATTGAGCCGGCCGTTTTGCTGGGCGACGACAGCGACACCGTGGCCTGCGTGGCGGGGGCGATTGCCGGTGCGCGGGGGTTGGAGGTGCCCTCGGCCCTCCTGCCGGCCCTGCGGCTGGGCCACGACTGGCCCGGCTGGACGCGCACCTGGGCCTGTGCGGCGCAGCTGCCTAGGGTGCTTGAGCAGGCCAGAGCCGGAGCCAGCCAGACGCCCTGAGAGGAAAACCCAGCGCCACCTCAGGGTTAGTCCCAAGGTGGCGCTGAGGCGAGTACAGCGAAGCTTCGTCAGAAGGCTGCTGGAAGATAGCTTCCCAACGGGTCTCTGGGAGAGTGCTGACGAGCCTTCTTCTTTTCCGTGGGTCAAGGCCCTCGCCCTGACCCAGCTGCCCTTCTCTACCGCGTTAGGGCGTAGGGAATCACGTGCGGCTTGCCGGTATCAGGGTCAGGGATGATGTGGCCGCGCAGATGAAACACGTCGCGCAGCAGCTCGTGGGTCAGCACGTCTTCTGGGGCGCCCTGGGCATAAATCTCGCCGCCCGACATGGCCACAATTTCGTGGCTGTAGCGCGCGGCCTGGTTGAGGTCGTGCAGGACCATCACCACGGTCTTGCCCTGTTCGGCGTTCAGGCGCTGGGCCAGGTGCAGCACCTCCAGCTGGTGCGACAGGTCCAGGTAGGTGGTCGGCTCGTCCAGGAGCAGAATGTCCGTCTGCTGGGCCAGGCTCATGGCAATCCAGGCGCGCTGGCGCTGCCCGCCGCTCAGGGCTTCCAGAGAGCGGCCGGCAAAAACGCGCATCCCGGTCTGGTCCAGCGCCCAGTCCACGGCTTCACGGTCCTCGGTGCGGCGCACAGGAAAGCGGCCCTGGTGCGGGTGACGGCCAAACCACACCAGTTCCTCGACACTCAGGCCCTCGGGCGCGGTGGGTCCCTGCGGCAAAATGGCCAGGCGGCGGGCCACTTCGCGGCTGGGCAGGGCGTGCAGCGCCTGGCCGTACAGCTCGATACTTCCGCCTCCCACCGGCAACAGCCGCGCCAGGGCGCGCAGCAGCGTGCTTTTGCCGCAGCCGTTGGGCCCAATGATGGACGTGACCTGACCGCCCTTCAGATGCAGGTTGAGGCCCGGCACGATGACGGTCTGGCCGTAGCCGAGTCGCAGGTCGCTGGTCGAAAGAGGAGGGTTGGTCATGGGGTCCTTAAGGGCAGGGAGTGAAGAACGAAAGGGTGAACTGGGTGCTCCGGGGGGTGAGCCAGAGTCTGCCGACGGCTGCTGGCCGGCTGAGGCGCCACTCGTCCCCTGCGTTCCACTGACCACTCACCTCGCCTTTCTCAGCAGATACAGAAAATACGGCGCCCCGACCAGGGTGGTGAAAATCCCGGCAGGCACCTCGATGGGGGGCAGCAGGGAGCGGCCCAGAGTATCGGCGGCCAGCACCAGGGCGGCGCCCAGCAGCATGGACACCGGCAGCAGCCGGGAATGGCGCGCGCCCACCAGCAGCCGGGCCACATGCGGGGCCAGCAGGCCCACGAACCCCAGAATCCCGGCGCCCGTCACGGCGGCCCCGGCCAGCGCCACCGCCACCGTCAGGCACAGCAGCCGCGCGGCGTTCACGCGCGTACCCAGCGAGGTCGCCAGATCCTCACCCAGGTTCAAGACATCCAGGGTGCGGGCCAGGAGCAGCGCGGCAGGCAGCAACACCAGCGCCCAGGGCAGCAGCCGGGCCGCGCGGGCCGCGTCGGCGCCGTAGACCGTGCCGGTCAGAAAGGTCAGGGCCGACCCCAGCCCGTCGGGGGCCCGGACGATGACTAACTGCTGCGCCGCGCCCAGCGCCGCCGCCACCGCCACACCCACCAGCGCCAGGCGCACCGGATGCAGGCTGCCGGACTGCGGGCCAGTCCAGTCGCGGGCCAGCGCCAGCACCAGCCCAAAGCCCGCCCAGGCGCCCACCAGGGCCGCCCAGGGCAGGCCACCTGGGGGCGCCGAGGGCCAGGCGAGCAGAAAGATGGTGGCCGCCAGCCCCGCCCCCGCCCCCACCCCGATGATGTCCGGTGAGGCCAGCGGGTTCCGAATAACGCCCTGCATCATGGCGCCGGACGCCGCAAACATGGCCCCGGCCAGCAGCGCCACCACGATGCGCGGCGCGCGCAGGTCGATGACCAGCTGCCGGGTCAGGTCGTCGCCGCCGCCCAGCAATACCTGCACCACGTCGGCCGCCGGGGTCTGCACGGCGCCAACCCCCAGCGCCAGCACCGACAGGACCAGGGCCAGCGCCGCCAGGCCCAGACTCAGGGCCAGGGCGCGGGCGGTGGTAAAGCGGGGGGCCGTGGTCACAGGGGGCTCACGGAAGGCGGAAACGCCCAGCCGGCGCGGCGTCTTGCAGCAGGCGGCTCTCGATGGCCTCGGCGACCATGAGTTTCAGGGCCAGCGGGCCCCGGCCGCGCGTCCAGTTGTCGCGGTTAAATACATACACGCGCCCGCGCGCCACGGCCGGCAGTTTCTGCCACAAAGGACTCTTTTTCCAGGTTTCGGTGATGGGGGTTTCATCGGGGGCCGTGAACAGCACCAGCGTCTGGGGGTTCAGGGCCACCAGGCCTTCCAGGGACAGCTCGTACTGGGTCTGGTCACCCTTGACCGGCACCAGATTCTTGCGGCCCAGGTCTTCCAGAAAGCTGCCCACAAAACTCTGGTTGGTGTGAACGGTCAGGGACTGCGGCGTGACCACGGCCGTTACGAAGGCGGGCGCGCCCTTCTTGGCAAAGGCGCGGGCCTTGCCAATCAGGCTCGCCTGGTCGGCCAGCAGGCGCTTGGCCGCCGCCTCGCGCCCCACCAGTTGCCCAATCAGGAGGGTCTGGGCACCGAGGTCGTCGGTGCTGCCCCGGCGGCTCTGGAAAGCGGCAGTGGGCGCCAGGCCCCCAAACTGCGGCAGCGTGGCCTTGTGAACAAAGGCGTCGGCCAGAATCAGGTCAGGCCGGGCCGCCGCGATGGCTTCCAGGCTGGGCTGCGCGCGGCTGCCGGTGGCAGGAACGCCCTGCATGAAGGGCGCCAGGTAGGGGGGCGCGCCCCGGTCACCGCCCTGGTTGCCCAGCGCGCCGCCCACCGGCTTCACGCCCAGGGCCACCAGCGTGTCCAGGAAGGAGTATTCCAGCGCCACCACCCGTTTAGCGGGGGCAGGCAGGGTCAGGGTGCCGCCTTCATGGCGCACGGTTACGGCCGCCGCCGAGGCCACCAGGGCCAGCGCGGACAGCACCGAGAAACGACTGAACTTGTTCATCACAGACCTCTGAGGTTATTTCTGGCCCACACGGCGGGCCAGCAGAACGAAGAAGGGCGCGCCAGCAGCGGCCACCAGAATGCCCACGGGCGTTTCGGCCGGCTTGTCCACCAGGCGGGCGGCGATATCGGCCACCACCAGGAATGCGGCGCCCAGCAGGGCCGCCAGCGGCAGGCTCAGGCGGTGATCTGCCCCCACCAGGGTGCGCGCGGCGTGAGGAATAATCAGGCCCACGAAGCCCACCGGCCCCACCACACTGACCGAAGCGGCGGCCAGCAGCACGCCCAGCCCCGTGACCAGCACCGAGTCGCGTTCCAGGCGGGCGCCTAAGCTGCGCGCTACGTCCTCTCCCAGGGCCAGGATATTGAGCCGGGGGGTCAGGAGCAGCGCGGCCAGCAGGCCGCCGATCATCCAGGGCGCAATCTGCGCGGCGTGTTCCCAGGTGCGGCCCGCCACGCTACCAGACAGGGCGAACAGTGCGCCCTGCGCCCGCTGTTCCCACAGAATCTGAATCACGCGGCTGGCGGCCCCCACCAGGCTGGCCACCGCCACCCCGGCCAGCGCCAGCCGAAGCGGGGTAATGCCCACGCTCCGCGCCACGCTGTAAGCGGCCGTGGCGGCCAGCAGGCCTCCCAGAAAGGCGGCCGGCACGAACAGCCAGCCCGGCACCGCCGGAAAGAAAACCACCATGACCAGAATCGCCAGCGCGCCGCCGGCCTCAACGCCCAGGATGCCGGGATCGGCCAGCGGGTTGCGCGTCACGGCCTGAAGCATCAGCCCCGACACGCCCAGCCCGGCGCCGGCCAGCGCCGCGACCACCGTGCGCGGAAGGCGCAGGGTATGCACCACCAGGCTTTCGGTAGAGTCGTTGGGGGCAAACAGCAGGGCCGCCACCTGTGCCAGCGGCAGGTCAGTGGCCCCCAGCGCCAGCGAGGCCAGCACCACGAAGACCAGCAGCGCCGCGCCCAGGGGCAACCACAGCGGGCGCCACGAGACGCGGCGGGTCGGCTGCGCCAGGGGCCGGGTCATGCCCACGCCACCTGATACTGCTTGACCTCGCCGTAATCGGGCTTGTGACTGGACCCCGGCACGCTCAGGAGGCTGTGGCCCACCACGGCGCGCACCTCGCCGCTTACGCCCTGCCAGGTGTAGCTCAGGGTGACGTGCTGGCCGTCCACCTGGGCGCGGCGCTCGGCGCTCAGCCAGGCCCAGCCGTGGCGCAGCAGCAGTTCGCGGTCCACGGCCTGGGCCAGCGGCGGCAGCCCCGCAAAGCCGCGCAGGTGCCGCGCGGCCTCGGACGGGGCCACCTCACGCTGGGCCACCCGCACAGCCAGCTCGGGGGTCAGGTGCGCCCACATAAGGCCCGTGGGCAGCTCCACGGCTGTGGCCGCAAAGCGGTGCCCGCCAAAGTGCCCGGTGCGCCAGGCGCGCACCCCTGCCTCGCCCAGCCGCTGAAACACCGGCACGCCGTAGCGCCCGCAGGCGGCGTCCACCGTGCCGTGGGTGCAGACGTGCAGGTCGGGGCCTGCGGGCGCTTCCTCTTCCTGCCACCCGCCCAGGTTCTCACGGTCCAGCAGGGTGTCGGTCAGGCCGCGCGCCCACTCGGTCTGCGGCAGCTCGCTGTGGTAGTCGCGCCGGCGATAGCCCCCGGCCCCCAGCGTGTAGTGCCGCACCCGCAGCGGCTGCCCCGGAACGCGCGGCGCACTCATCAGCAGGCCAAACCCCGCCCCCGACGCCTCGACCTTGCCGCGCAGCCGCTCGAAGAGGCCGCTTTGCTCGGGGGTCCAGTTCGCCACGTCGCGCACGCGCGCCCACACCGGCACGTCCAGTTCCAGCACCGTGACTTCCTGCCAGTGGGAGGCCGTGCCGATGGGGTCTTCGTTCAGCCCCCGCGACACGTCGGCGCATAGCGGCAGGCGGGGAGCGGCCGTCATGGTCAGCGGCCCAGCATGGCGCGGCTGATTTCGCCGGCCAGGGTCAGGGCGCTCAGGGGGCCGCCGAAGGTCCAGGTCTTTTCATTCAGGGCGTAGGTGCGGCCCGACTTCACAAAGGGCAGCCCCTGCCACAGCGGCCGGAGGCTGGGCGCCGCAAACACGTTGTCCTCTTTCTGGGTGACATACAGGAAGTTGGCAGTGTTCAGGGCCGAGAGCGGCTCCAGGCTGACTTCCGAAAAGCCGTAGGGCTGGGCCGGCGCCCTCCAGGCGTTGACCAGGCCGATTTTCTCCATGACCTCGCTGACCATGCTGTTGCCGGTAAACAGGCGCATGGTGGCGGCGCCGCCCCGGCCCGTGTAGGCCTGGGCCAGCACGTAGGTTTCGCGGGCGCGCCCCGCCGCCTTCAGGTCCTGCCCCACGCGCGCCAGGCGGGCGTCGAGGTTACTCAGAACCTGCCGGGCCGTGTTCTGGCGGTTCAGCAGCGTGCCGATGGTGGTAAAGGTCGAGCGCATCTCGCCGTACTGCGAGGCGCCCGCGTAGGGGTCAAAGGCCACGGTGGGCGCGATGGCCGCCAGCTGCGCGTAATTCTGGGCCGAGCGCAGCTTGGCCGTCAGAATGAGGTCGGGCTTCAGGGCGCGGATTTTCTCAAGGCTCGGCTGCTGCCGGGTGCCGATGTCCTGCACCGAGGCCGCCAGAGCCACGGGGATATTGACCCACTCGCGGTAGCCGGCGATGTCGGCCATTCCGACCGGCTGCACGCCCAGGGCCAGCACGTCCTCGGCGTAGGTCCATTCCAGCACCATCACACGCTTGGGGGTGGCCGGCACGCAGGAGGTGCCCAGCGAGTGCGTGATCTCGCGCCCCGCGCAGGCCGCCGAGGCCGAGGCGCCGCCCGCCAGCGCCAGCAAGGCCAGCAGCCGCTTCACTTCACCTTCTCCAGAATCATCTTGGTTAGGGCGTTGCTGTTGTGAATGCTCATGAGGGGCCCGCTGTAGGGGCTGAAGTCCTCAGGGACATAGACGATGCTCTGGTCTTTCAGGCGCTGGCCCACGGGGGTCTTCAAGAAGGCCTCGGCGCCGTTGTACTTGCCGCCGGGGGGAAACAGCACGACCAGTGTCTGCTTGTCGAGCCCCAGCAGCGCCTCGTCACTGATGGCCGAGCCGACGCCCAGCGTCGTTTCCTTGGCCTTGATGCCGTCCTTGAAGCCCAGGGTGCGCAGGTCGGGGATCAGGCGCACGTCGGTGTACAGCCAGTTGCTGCCGCCCGCAAAGGGCGCCACGACAACCACCTTGGAATACTTGCGGAACACGCCTGCCGCCAGCAGCTTGCGCGCGTTGGCGCGGTTGGTGTCGGCCACCTGCTTGATGACGCGCTCGGCCTCGACCTGCTTGCCAAACACCTTGGCCAGGTCGCGCAGGCCCTTTTGCCAGAAGCTGAGGCTGTCTTCGGCGTAGCCGACCGTGGGGGCAATCTTGGTCAGCTTGTCGTAGTTCTGGTTGCCCTTCCAGGTGATGCGGACAATCAGGTCGGGCTTCAGGGCCGTGATGGTTTCCAGGTTGGGCGTAATCCAGTCGCCGATGTACGCGGGGCTATTCAGCTTGACGCGGCCATAAAAGCCCTGCTTCAGGACTTCAGGCTTCAGCTTGCCGGCGCTCAGGTCAGCCGGCGTGAAGTAGGTGCTGCCCAGGCCCACAACACGGTCACTGACGCCCAGCGCGGCCAGCCAGCCCAGGGCTTCTTCGTCCATGACAACGACGCGCTTGGGGTCCTTCTTGACAGTGGCGCTGCCCTCGTCGTGCTTGAGGGTCAGGCTCTGGGCCGAAGCGGTGCCCAGCAGCAGCAAGGTCACGGTGGTCAGGGATTTCAACATAACTGAAGCATGCTGAACTAAACCGACTGAAATAGTCAAGTTTGAAACGTCCCATCTGGCGTCGTTAATGGGGGTATGGGGGAGGGTTGTGGCCACAGCAGACAACGCCTGCGCCGTCTGATCAAGTCTCTGGTCGCTTCCAGTGCAGACTGAGCCCAGGTGATGTATACTGTCAGGGTTGCCCGCTACGCACATGCCACCGCACTGGGGCGCAGACGTGGCGGAGGAGGCATCTATGAAAAAAGACATCCACCCCAGGACCGTTCCTTGCAAGATCATCTACCAGGGCCAGGTCGTGATGGAAACGCTGAGCACCAAGCCCGAAATCCACGTAGACGTCTGGAGCGGCGTTCACCCCTTCTGGACCGGCGAAGAGCGCTTCGTGGACACCGAAGGCCGCGTGGACAAGTTCAACAAGCGCTTCGGCGACAGCTACCGCACCAAGAAGAAGTAAGGCCGGCTGGCCTCTTCTCTGCCCCGCTTCGGCGGGGCTTTTTTTACTGGTGGCGGGCCGCCCTTCACCTGGCCCTATCTGCCATACTCCCCTGCGTGCTCAAGTCTCCCTATCACGGCGGTCACCTGGAGGTCATCGTCGGGCCAATGTTCAGCGGCAAAAGCGAGGAGCTGATTCGCCGCGTCACCCGCGCCGTGATTGCGCGCCAGAACGTGCAGGTATTCAAGCCGGCGCTGGATGACCGCTACCACGAGTCCAAGGTCGCCAGCCACGCGGGGCGCACCGTGGCCGCCCTGGCGGTGGGCAGCGCCGCCGAAATTCGCGCCCACCTGGCCGGTGAGGGTGCCCTCCTCAGCGACCCTGGCGTCAGCTCTCTGCCCGACGTGGTGGGCATTGACGAGGTGCAGTTTCTGGGGCCAGAAGTGGTGCCGCTGGCCCTGGAACTGGCGGGCGTAGGCGTGCGCGTCATTCTGGCCGGGCTGGACCTGGATTTCCGCGCCGAGCCCTTTGGCTCCATGCCCGACCTGCTGGCCCGCGCCGAGAGCGTGGAGAAACTGACCGCCATCTGTACAGTCTGCGGCGCCCCGGCCACCCGGTCCCAGCGCCTGATTGGTGGCCAGCCGGCCCGCCTGAGCGACCCCGTGGTCCTGGTGGGCGCCCAAGAAAGCTACGAGGCCCGCTGCCGCGTTCACCACGAACTGCGGGAATAAGTAGGCTGCCGGCTGCACCGTTTGCACCAAAGGCTGACTCCTGGCGAACCTGGAAAAGGGTGAGGTTAGACCTGGCTTGAGCAAACCAGTTTTGCTCCGATAGCTGAGTATCACAGACGGCACCCATATCAGAGGGCTGCTCTCTCCACCACCACAAAAGAAACAGAAGCAGGCGTGAGCATCTGACCGCTCATCGGCAGCTGGCCTCCAGCCGTGAGGCCAGCTTTTGGGCGTTCTCTCCCCTTTCTGCCAGGGTCGGCCCCGGCGCACAGGTGCAGCCCGCCGTGCCCAGACCAGGGGTACACTGTGGGGATTTCTATGTGGATGCCCCTGCCTTCTGCCTGCAGGCCAGGGCGGCGGTGATGCCGCGCCCCGCCGCAGACGCGCCGCCCGAGCCTGCCGCCTGGCGGACCACCCAGCGGCGCATGTTCGCGTGGCTGGTGGGGCTGGCGAGCCTGGCCTGCGGCGCCGCCCTGTGGATGCAGGCCCCCAGCTTCGATCCCCTTGACCGGGTGGCGCTGCCAGCCCTGGGGCTGGGCCTGCTGGGGCTTCAGGGGCTGCTGTCGCTGGGCGTTTTGCAGCTGCCTGGGGCTATTCGCGGCGCGTTCATCGGGGCCGGCGCCTACCTCCTGCTGGCGCTGAACCACCAATTCAGCGTGCTGACCCCAGCCTCCCGCACCCTGATGGAAAACACCTACTGGTTCGCCGTGCTGTATGTAGCGGTGTTTCTGGTCTACCCACCGCGCCGCGCGACCTGGTTGTCGGGCAGCCTGCTGCTGGTGTCGGCGGCGGTGTGCGGCCTGAATCTGCTGCTGACTGTGCCCGCCGAAGCCCGGGGTGATCTGACCGGGGCCTCCCTTCAGTTTCTGCTGGTGGGCGCAGTGCTCACGATCCTTCAGGCCACGCTGGGAGCGCAGCGCACGCAGCTGCTGGCCTCGCACGCGGCGGCCTACAGCGACGCCCTGACCGGCCTGGGCAACCGCCGCGCCGCCGAGGAACATCTGGCCGCACTGACCGCGCGCGGCGCCACCTACACCCTGGTGCTCTTTGACCTGGACCATTTCAAACGGGTCAACGACCTGCACGGGCATGGGGCGGGCGACCTGGTGCTGCGGGGCGTGGGGCGGGCAGTCCAGGCGCATTTGCCAGGCGGCGGTGTGGCGGCCCGCTGGGGCGGCGAGGAATTCATGCTGATCTTGCCCGAGCAGCGTGACCGCCAGGTGCGCGCGCTGCTCGATACCCTGCGCGCCGACCTGCGCGGGGCGCGCTACGGCACGGTGGACGGCGTGACCGCCTGCTTCGGTGTGGCCACCGCCCAGGCGGGCGAGGACCCCGAGGCGGTGGTAGCCCGCGCCGACGCCGCCATGTACCGCGTCAAGCGGCAAGGCCGCAACGACGTGTATCTGGCCGACCTGCGCCACACCCAGTTTGGCTGAGGGCCAGCATTTTCCTGACAGCGGCTGCCAGTCCCATTGAGGGGGTCAAAACATTCCCCTCACTTCCACTTCTGCCGCTGTCTCTTCCAGAGACTGACTTCTTCGCCCCAGGGCGGCGCCACTCCAGGGTCGTCTGCTGCACCGCTTCCTGCTTGACCTGCGCTCAAGACCTGTCCATCGGCTTGGTTCTTGTTCTCGACCTCACCGCCACGCCTGGAGGTCATTTGGCGCCCACCTGTTTCTGCGGCGTGAGCTTCACTCAGCCACTTATGGCTGGCCAACGGTGCCACTGAGATGTGGAGAGGTCGGAGACCAGCCCACTGGGGGACACCGGCCTCCGTGACGCGCAGGGACCGGGCCTGCATTATCATGGGGCTCATGGCGTATACCATCCTCGTCGCAGACGACGAACCAGCCATCCGCACCATGCTGGAAGTCATTTTGTCGGCAGACGGGCACGAAATTGTGGCTGTGCAGGACGGCAGGCTGGCCCTCGACTACCTCAAAGACCACACGCCCGACGCCATGCTGCTGGACGTGAAAATGCCGCACATGGACGGCTTTGAAATCTGTTCCCGGGTCAAGCGCATCAAGCGGCTGCGCGATACGCCTGTGCTGCTGCTCACCGGCTTTGACGATGACCAGACCCGCGACCACGCCAAGCTGGTGGGCGCCGACGACATCGTGTACAAGCCGCTGTCCGGTAAAAATCTCCGCAGCCGCGTCAACCAGCTGATCGAAGCCCGGCGCCGTTAGGCAGTCCGGCACCGACCAGCCGGCAGAAAAAGGCAGGACCGCCGTGATTTATATTGTCCGTTTCCTGAAATTCCTCACCTCGCTGGTGCTGGCGGCCCTGGTCGCTGGGGTTGGCGTGGCCGCCACCTACGCGGTCAAGTGGAACCGCGAACTGCCCGACTACCGTGAACTCGATAACCTCACGCGCTCGCTGGGCGCTGAAACCCGCGTGTATGCCCGCGACAACACGCCGCTGGGCACCCTGATTCCCAAGGTGGGCGACCAGGCCATCAGCCGCACGATTGTCAACCTGAATGAAATCAGCCCGTTCATGGTGGCCGCGCTAATTTCCAGCGAGGACCGCCGCTTTTTCGAGCATTACGGCCTGGACCCCTACGGCATTGGGCGGCAGTTTCAGCGCCTGGCGCGTGGGGACAATGTTCAGGGCGGCTCCACGCTGACCAACCAGCTGATCAAAAACACCTTGCTGCTTGAGGAATACCAGCAGGCGCGCAGCCCAGACCGCAAGTTCAAGGAATGGATGCTGAGCGTGCAGGTCGAGCGCTCCTTTACCAAAGAAGAGATTCTTCAGAACTACCTGAACGCCATTTACTGGGGCGACGGCGGGCCAGTGGAGCTGTACGGCATCTACTCGGCCGCGCAGGCCTATTTCAGAACCACGCCCGCCGCCTTGACGCTGGCGCAGAGCGCGTACCTGACGGTGCTGGTTCCCAGCCCTGGGCGCTTTTACCCCAACTACAAGACCGTGCGCCCACAGATGAAGATCCTGCTGGCGCGCATGGTGCAAGACGGCTGGATTACCCAGACCCAGATGGACGCCGCGTGGCGCGAACCGGTGCAGCCCAGAGGCTGGAAGGTGCTGTACGACGCTGGAGGCAACATCACCAGCGCCCGGCTGGTGGACGCCAGCCAGAAAGAACTGAAGGCCGTGACCAGCACGCGCGCCCCGCACTTTGTGCATCAGGTCGAGCAGGAACTGGTGCGCCGCTTTGGCCGCGAAAAGGTGTACGGCTCGGGGGGCCTGCGGGTCTACACCACCCTGGACCCCAAGGTGCAAAACGCCGTGGAAACCGCCAGCCGCGAAACCACCTACCTGCCGCCCGGCGCCACGCTGGCGGCCACCATCCTGAACCCGTATACCGGCGAGGTGCTGGGCATGATTGGCCAGAAGCTGCGCGGCACCGAGCCGCCAGACGACTGGAACAACGCCGCGCAGGGCCAGCGCCAGATTGGGTCGACCATCAAGCCGCTGCTGTACACCACCGCGCTGTCCACCGGCCTGAGCCAGGCCCACCGCGAGGAAGACCGCCCCATTACCTTCCCCTGCACAGGCTGTAAGAACGGCGTCTATGCGCCGCAGAATTTTGAGGGGGCGACCACCTACCGCGACATGACCATTCGTGAGGCGCTGGACCGCTCGCTGAATCTGGTCACGGTGCGCCTGGCTGACCGCATTGGCCTGCAAACCTTTTTCGGCAAGCTGCGCGAGCTGGGGCTGCAAACCAACGACGGCACCGGCCTGGCCGCCGCGCTGGGCGCTGTGGAAACCACGCCCGTCAAGATGGCGGCGGCCTACGCCCCCTTTGTCAACGGCGGCCTGTACCGCGCGCCGCGCTACGTCACGCGCGTGACGAATGCGCGCGGCGAGGTACTGTACGACGCTGGTAGCGAACCTGTGCGCCCGGCGCGCGTCTGGACCCCGCAGATTGCCTGGCTGGGCCTGGACATGATTCGCGGTGTGGTGGGCGACATGAGCGAGGCTCAGGGTGGCCTGGCGACCCGCGCCCGGTTTGGCGAGTGGCCCGTGGCCGGCAAGACCGGCACCAGCAACTTCGTGAAGGACCTGTGGTTTGTGGGCACCACGCCGCTGTACACCGGCGCCGCCTGGGTGGGCCGGCAGCAGGGCGGTGCCAACCCCGATTACTACTACTCGGGCTATGTGGCGGCCCCCATCTGGCGCCGCATGATGGAACTGGCCCACGAGGGCCAGGCGGTGCGGCAGTTCAGCGAGCCGCCAGGCATTCAGTATGTCGAGGCGCCGGACCAGCAGTTTCTGCCAAATGTGCAGATGGCCGTGCTCGACCCGAGTTTCCAGGGGGCGGCGAACACCGATGTGCAGGAGGACGCTCCTCCACCTGTGCAGTTCCGCGAAACCAGTTACGCTTCCTATGACGACCCGAACACCGTACTGGTCAGTCTGGACCGCGTGACCAACCGCCTGGCGACCGAATTCACGCCGCCCGAAAATATCGTGCAGCGGCGCGTGGAGTTTCAGGCGCTGCCGGCCTACGCCCCGGACCCCGCGCCAGCCCCGCTGAAAGATGAAACCCCTGACCCGGCCGCCCTGAAGGCCGCTCAGCCGCAGGGCACCTCACCGCAGGGCGCCCCAGCCACACCGTAAGTTCAGCAAGACCGGGCCGCCTGTCTGCAAATGACAGGCGGCCGACTGCTGTTCTCTGGGCGGTCGTCAGCCCTCCTCTTTCTTGTAGGTGACGTCCACAGCTCGAAGGGCTGGCGGAAGTGAAGGCGGCGCTCCCCTGCGAGTTCCGTCAGCTCTTGCCTCTGCTTCAGACGACGAGATCGGGAGTCGTCCAGTACGGCTTCTCCCGCTTACATTTGGAATAGGACCGAGTTGCGTGCACCACGTCCTGCTCCTGCTCGCTCTGCTGTGCCCATCCGCTTGGCCTGAACCGATTCGACAGCCGGCGGGCGCGGAATATACCCGACCCTCACCATTCTCCAAGCACTGCGGCCCTGGGGCGCCTATCATGACCGCCATGCGACTGCGCCGCGCGCCTCTGCTGACCTTACTGCTGACCCTGGGGGTGTCGGCCGCCGACGCCCGTGTTCGCCTGGGCGAGAGCCTGCCTGCCCACCCCTGGACCGCCGCCGAGCGCGAGGTGGTGGTCGTCTACAGCCACGACTGCGGCGACCTGGGTGACCTGTGGGACGCGGTGCTGGCGTCGGGACTGCCGGTGCGGGCCGTCAACGCCGAGGGAATACAGACCCCGGCGCCCGCCGGCCTGCGCGCCTGGGACGGCGAGGCCGCCACCGCCTTTGCCCGCAAACTGCGGGTGGGCGCCTATCCCACAGTGCTGCTGGTGCAGGGTGGCCGCATCCTGAACGCCTGGGAAGGCACCTTCACCGGCCAGCTGGAATAGGGCTCCAGACTGAGCTATGCCTTTAGAACGGTCCCAGTCTCAGGCTTCGCCCAGTGGCGCCGACATTCCTTTGGTTGTGCAGTGAACCAGACGAGAGCACGGATTGGACGGTGCAGCCTGCTGTCAATGCTTTGCATGGAGCGCGGTTTTCCAACGCATTGACGAGAGAAAAGCACCATCATCTACCGAATACTACTGGGCGCAAAACCTCTCGCCTCAGCGCTCTTAACAACAAAAGCTCAGGGTGATGCTGAATCCTGCCCCCGCATCTGTGCAGCTAAAGCGGCCTCAGCGATTCCTTACGCACACTTTCCTGCTGCGGGACAGGCGGCCTGGGGCGTGGCCGCTAGACTGCGCGTCATGGTTGCCCCGACCCTCACAGTCGCGTTTCTGGCGGGGCTGGTCTCGTTTCTCAGTCCCTGCGTGCTGCCGCTGGTGCCCAGTTATTTGGGGGTGCTGGGCGGCGAACGCGCGCCGTGGCGCCGGGCGCTGGGGTTCATCCTGGGCTTTGGGCTGGTGTTTATCGCGCTGGGCGCCACAGCCAGCAGCCTGGGTGCCCTGATCGCGCCGCACAAGGCGCTACTAGGCCAGCTGTCGGCCCTTCTGATTCTCTTTTTTGGCCTGGTGATGCTGGGCGCAGTGCGCCTGCCCCTGCTGATGCGCGACACCCGCGCGCTGGCCAACGCAGGCGGCTACGGCCCGGTGGCCCTGGGGGCAGCCTTTGCCTTTGGCTGGAGTCCCTGCCTGGGGCCGACGCTGGGCAGCGTACTGGGCCTGGCCGCCAGCAGCGCCAGCCTGGGTAGTGGCGTAGGCCTGCTGGCCGCCTATACCCTGGGCCTGAGCGTGCCCTTCCTGCTGGCCGCGCTGCTGTGGCACCGGGTCAACCTGCGTCGCATGAACCGTTACGCCGGCATTTTTGAACGGGTGGGCGGCGCGCTGCTGGTCGCTGTGGGCCTGCTGATGCTGAGCGGACAGTTCACCCGCCTGGCGACCTTCTTTTACAGCGTGATGCCTGAATGGCTGCAGGTGTGAAGAAGGCCGGGGGCGGTGCAACGGTAGCCCCACCTGAACCCGCCTCTTCGCATGCCCTGCAACTGCGCGGGGTGTGGCTCAGACTGGGCCGGGAGGCGGTCTTGCGTGGCCTGGAGGTGGACATTCCTGCTGGCCAGGGCGTGACCCTGCTGGGCGAGAACGGTGCGGGCAAGACCACACTGCTGCGGCTGCTGGCCGCTGGCCTGCGGCCTACACGCGGCGAGGGCCGACTGCTGGGCTACGACCTGCGCGATAGCCGGGCGGTGCGGGGGGTCACCCACCTGATGCCCGTGGACGGTGGCCTCTACCCCGACCTGACCGGCGCGGAAAACCTGCGCTTTGCCCTGCAGATGCACGGGCAAAGCGGCGACGTGGCCGGAGCCCTGCGCCGAACTGGACTGACTGGGGCTGCCGAGCGCCGCGCCCGCTTTTTCTCGGCGGGAATGCGCAAGCGGCTGGCCCTGGCCCGCGCGCACCTGCTGGCCCGCCCCCTGACCCTGGTAGACGAGCCCTTCGCCAATCTGGACGAGGGAGGCCGCGCCCTGGTCCAGGAACTGCTGACCGAGTTGCGTGCCCAGGGGGTCACCCTCATCATTGCTGCCCATGAACCGGCACTGGCGCAGGCGGTGGCGCCGCGTACCCTGCGGCTGGCGGGCGGCCAGTTGCACGAGGAGCACCGCGCTTGAGTGCCCTGCGGGTCATCGCCACCGTGGCCGCCAAGGACCTTCGGGTGACCGGCCGCACGCGCGACACGCTGCTGGCCACCGCTTTTTTTGCCGGGCTGGTGCTGCTGGTGCTGGGCCTGGCCCTGGGCGGTGGTGGGCGCACGCCCGACCAGACGGCGGCGCTGGCGGCGGGGGCCATCTGGACGGCGCTGGCCCTGGCGGCGGCGGTAGGCGCCCAGCGGGCGTTTGCCCAGGAACAGGAGGCGGGCGCACTTGAGCAGCTCCTGGCTTACCCCGGCCCCCACGGCGCACTGTATCTAGGTAAGTTGCTGGGGGTGCTGCCGCCGCTGCTGCTGGTGGCGGCCCTGACCCTGCCGGTGGGATTGGTGCTGTTTGGCGCCGCCGAGACCGGGCGTGCGGTGCCCTGGGCGGCCCTGGCCCTGACCGCCGCCTTGGGGGTGCTGGGCTTTGCCTCGGGCACAACCTTTTACGGCAGCATCACCGTCAATCTACGCGCGCGTGAGGCGCTGCTGCCCGCGCTGGCCTTTCCTATTCTGGTGCCGGCGGTGATTGCCACCGTCAAGGCCACCACCCTGCTGCTTACAGGCGGCTGGAGCGCCGAGGTGGCCACCTGGTTGACGTTCCTGGCGGCGTTCGACCTGGGCACGGTGATCTTGGCCACCCTGCTGTTTCCAGCAGCGGCTGAAGGCTAAGCCCCACCAGCCCTCTGGTGGCCAAATGAGTCGGGCCGAGAGCGCCCAAACGGCGGTCAGGTCAGCTCGTCAGTTTGCTCTGGGCGAAGCACTGCCCTCTGGTTGAGAGAAGCCGCTGTCCGTAGTCAGCGGCTTCCTCTTCCGTACCATTTTGGAAGTTGGCTCGCCCAGCGCCACTTAAGGGAATGGCGTGGAAAAGCAGGGCCCACTGAAAGGGCATCGGTCTCCCCTGCCACTATCCCCGTCGTTGGTCCTGTTCGCTCTGCTTCGCCACCCCACAAGCTGACGGCGACCTGGAAGCCATCTCGCGCTTCAGGACAGAGCATGGGAGCCAACCTGAGCCTCCACCCAGCCCCACTCGTCACTGGTGACCCCCGCACGAATCACCAGAGTCGAAATCCTTCTGGCTTCATTCCAGGGTAACTCTGGGCTTCAGACTCACCTGCCTCCGTCAGTCCTCCAGGCCCAGGGTCAGCAGGGTGGCCCTCAACCCGTCGCGCTCCTGCTGGGCATGGGGCTGCTCGCCCCGGTCTTCGTGCCAGCGAATCAGGGCTTCGCGGCTGGCCGTGTCGTAGGGGTCAGCGGTGATCAGGGCGCGCAGGGCGTCACGGCGGCGCACATCGTCGCCGGGCTGGGCCGCCGCGTGCAGGCGCAGGGCGTCGTGCAGCACACGCTCGGCCTGTTCTCGCTCCTCAGTCAACTCAGTGACCAGTTCGGGCAGCACACTCTGGGCCGCGGTAAAGGGCCGCAGCAATTCGGTCAGGCGGCCCAGGTCGCGTGCATGTAGGGCGCAGCGCAACTCTTCAACGTCACTGCGCACTGGAAACAGCAGGGACAGCAGCCCCCGCTCGCTGGCCACCACCGGCACCGAGAAGGCGCTGCGCAGGTGATACACCGCCGTTTGCAGGCTGGCCAGCGGATTCTTGGCCCCCGGCCAGAAGCGTTCGGCCAGCAGTTCACGCGGCTGAGGCCGTTCAGACAGGGCCAGGGCCACCAGCAGCGCCGCACTTTTGCGGGTAGGAAAATCGGCCAGACCCAGTTGCCGCCCCGCGTGGGTCAGACGCAGTGGCCCCAGCGCTTGCAGGTGCAGAGGAAACAGGGCGCGCGTGGCCTCGTCGTGCGCCAGCGCCGCCAGGGGCGCGGCAGCAGCACTCGCCAGCAGCGGCAGGTAGCCGTGCGCCTGAATCAGGGCCAGGGCTTCGCGCAGATCGTCAGGCTGGGCGCGGCGCAGCAGTGCCGAGGCCAGTTCCAGCCGCGCCTCTTCCTGGCGGGCCGCGTTAATCACGCTGTCCAGGCTCTCGTCGCCCAGCAGCGCCGATTCCAGGTCGGCGCGCAGGCCCAGGGGCCGGGCGCGGTCTAATGCCGCGCGCGCCATGTCCGGTTGACCCAGCTCCCGCCACGCCCGGACCTGAAGCAGCGCCATTTCAGCCTGCAAACTGGGGTCTTCGGCGCCGGCGAGGTCCAGCAGGGCCAGGGCCTGCCGGGGTTCGCCTCCCTGAAGGGCCAGCAGCGCCCGCAAGCGGCGCAGCCAGCCCAGGGCGCGCGGGTCCGGGTCTGCCGCCTGCACCAGCGCCGCCTCCTGAAGCAGGTCCTGGGCGGCGGCCACCTCGCCCAGCAGGGCGTGGCATTCGGCCAGGTTCAGCAGGGCCAGGGTCGCCTGCGCCGGGTGGTCAGCCCGCAGCAGCGTCAGCGCGGTACGCAGCGGCGCCAGGGCGTCTCGCAAGAGCCCGCGCCCAAAATGCAGGGTGCCCAGGGTTTCCAGGCTCTGGGCCTCGCGCCTGGGGTCGCCAGCCTCGCGGAAGGCCGCCACCGCCGCGTTCAAGCTGCGCTCGGCCTCGGCGTGCCGCCCCAGCTGCACCAGCAAGGTAGCGCGGTTGTGGTTGGCCTCGCCGGCACTCAGGCCAGGCTGCCGGGCCGCCTGGTCAAAGTCGTCCAGGGCACCTTGCACCTCGCCGCTCAGAGCGCGGACCACTCCACGCGCGTTCCAGGCCAGCGCGGCCAGGGGCGTGGACAGACCTGGGAGCGCACGGGTGTACAGTTCCTGCGCGCTGTCCAGGTCGCGCGCCGCGCGCGCCAGCAGCCCCGCAACATACAGGGCGGTGGGTTCGGCCCGCCAGAGGTCGGGCAAGACCTGAAACCGGGCCCGCAGCGTCGCCTCACCCTCGGCGCTGCGCGCGGTCTGGGCCAGCCGCTCCAGGTACTCGGGCCAGCAGGCGCCCGCCGCCAGGGTGTCCAGGGCCGCTGGATGATGCCCCCCCGCGCTCAGGGCCTGGGCGGCACACCGCACAGCCTCGGGCGCAGGCAACGGCGCCAGCCACTGGCGCAGCGCGGCTGGAAAGCGGCCTCCCGCCGGCTCGGGCCACAGCCAGCCGCCGTCCAGCAGCGCCTCAAAGTCAGTCTGGGCCACCCCCAGCGCCTCGGCCACGGCGGGGGTCACCAGATCGGCGCAGGCCAGGCGAGTGGCGGCGGCCCGCAACTGGGGCGGCGGGCACCACGGCGCCAGCAGCGCGTGGGCCTGGGGGTGCAGAGGGGCGTGCGGCTCGCCGGGAAAGGCGCGGGCCAGCGGCAGCGCCCCAGGCCAGCCGCCGAAGGCACGGAAGGTCGCCGCTGCCTGGGCTGGCGTCTGACCGGGCAGCGCCGCCTGCCACTCGCCCACGCTGACCAGCACTTCGGAGCCACTGAGGAGCAGCGGTGCGGGAGAGTCCACCGGCAGCCGTTCCAGGTCACTGCGGCGCCGGGGCAGCCAGAGCCAGGCGCCAGTGCCGTTCACCGGCACCTCTTCACTGACCTGCCGGCCCGTTGCCTGCGCCCAGGCCACCAGGCCCGCCTGATTGCCGCCCACCTCTACCGGTGCCACGACGCCGCCAGCCGCCGCTGAAAGGCGTGCCAGCAGCGCGGCGGGCAGGGGCAACATCGGCCCAGTATAGGTGCGGCGGCTCAGGCGTCTCATGGAGAGCTTGGTAATAAAGGCGGTCGTTAGACCGTACGTCCACCCGAAAGTAGAGAGGGCTTAACAGTGTCCCACAGCCATTTTCATACGGTCAAGCTCGTGTGACGTGGCCATGAAGATCAGGTGCTCCGCCTTTCAACGAGAGGCGCCCTGAGCAGCCCCCCAACAGCCTCCCGCATGACCCGCCTTTAGAAAGGCTTGAGGCTTGGCCGGGGCCTCAAGGTCACTGAGGGGATTTTGTGTTTTTTTTGAGCGCCGTTTGCTGCAATGGGGTCACTTCAAATTCCTGCGCTGTACCTTCCCAAGGAGCCTGCCATGAAGAAAGTGTCCACCACCGTTCTGGGTCTGACCGTCCTTCTTTCCGCCTGCGGCCAAAGCACCCCCCAGGGCACGGGGGCGACCGTGGCCAGCCAGACCCAGGGCCGCCTCCAGGCGCAGGGCACCGCTCTGTCGGCCTGCTCGGCGCTGTATGCCACGGCGCCGCAGGACGTGCAGGTGGACAGCACCCTGCGTTACGGCCAGGTGGGCACCCTGATTCTGTCGTTTGCCGATGACGCCAGTAAGGGCCGCGCCGTCACCTGGATGGACGCCAGCCTGCCTGTGAACCTGGGGCAGGGCCTGGGGGCCCTTGAGAACCTGCCGGTGGTGGCGGTCAAAACGCTGGTTACGCCGCAACTGGTCGAGCAGCTGAAGACCAGTCTGCCGGGGCTGGTCTCGGTTTATCAAGACGCGCCCCTGAGCTACAAGCTGGCCGAGAGCGTGAAGTTTATCGGCGCCGACACGGCCCGCACCACCTACGGCGTGACCGGGCGCGGCGTGGGCGTGGGCATCATTGACTCGGGGGTGGACGCCACGCACCCCGACCTGGCGCACACCGCCAAGAACGTCAAGCTGGTGGGCCCTGTCACGGACACCCCAGCCGGCGGATACCTGTACCTGGACCTGCCCAATACCGACACCAGCAGCGGGCACGGCACGCATGTGGCCAGCACCATCGGTGGCTCTGGCGCCGCCTCGGCGGGGGGGCGCGAGCGGCGCGGGGTGGCCCCCGGCGCCACCCTGGTGGGCGTGGGCGCGGGCGAGGGCCTGAGCATCCTGTACGCCCTGCAGGGCTTTGACTACCTGCTGAAACCCGACATCCGCGAGGCACACAACATCCGCGTGATCAGTAATTCGTGGGGCAGCAGCGGCGAATTTGCGCCGTACAACCCCATCAGCCTGGCGGCCAAACGCGCCTACGAGGCCGGCATGGTGGTCGTGTTCGCCGCTGGCAACGAAGGGCCCGGTGCCAACACCCTCAACCCCTACTCGGCCAGCCCCTGCGTCATGAGCGTGGCCGCCGGCGACAAGCAGGGCTACCTGGGTGACTTTTCCAGCCGGGGCCGCGCGGGCGACGCCCTGGTTCACCCGGACGTGACGGCCCCCGGCGTGGACATCAGCGCGGCGCGCGCCCTGACCGGCCTAGCGGCCACCACCGTGCCCGACACCGATAACCCCCGCTACAGCACCATCAGCGGCACCAGTATGGCGACCCCGCACATCAGCGGTGTGGTGGCCCTGATGCTGGAAGCCAACCCGAAGATGAATCTGGACAGCGTACTGGCCACCTTCAAGAAGACCAGCCGCAAGATGTACTACGTGGCGCAGGCCACGGGTGGCCTGGACCCCAACCAGGTGGTCGTCAAGCAGCGCGAGGAATGGGAAGTGGGCTTCGGCTACGTGGACGCAAACGCCGCCGTGCGCGAGGCCGCGCGTCAAAACCCTGCGCGCACCACGGTACAGACCACTGCGCTGCCCGGCTGGAGCGGCACGGTCAGCACCGCCGTGTGCGCCCCCACAGTAAACTGCGTGCAGAACGCCGAACACAGCCACAGCCTGGCTGTTCCTGCGGGCAGCAGCGTCCTGCGCGTGACGACCGACTGGGGCAACCCCGCCTTTGACCTGGACCTGGAGGTATATAGCCCCGCCGGGCAGCTGGTCGGTTCCAGCGCCCAGGGCACCAGCACGGGCGAGGCCGTCAGCATTCCCAACCCTGCCGCCGGCACCTGGCGCGTGGTCCTGAAGGGCTTTCTGAACGCGCCCACCACCTACACGGGCGCGGCCGAGGTGGACAAAATCGTTAGGAAGTAAGGGCAGGCCAACCCAGCTGAACGGAGGACTCGCATCCTCCGTTCGCTTTTTGCGGCAGGCATGCGCCGCCTGCACTGCTCAGGCTTACCGAACCCACGAATTACCCCGCGCCGTCCCATTGCTCCGACCTCTCCCCTGCCCCTTCTCTGGCCGCACCTGGGGACACTCGCACTTGGCCAGGAGGGCCCCCAGACGCGATGGTGGGCGAACTGGCGCCGCCCAGACCACCGCTGAGCCCGCAAGCGCCGCTTCCGGCACGGTTCATGTTCATGGCGGCGGGGCACAATAGGAGCGATATGAAACGAGACCTCACGACAACGCTGCTGGGCGCAGTCACGCTGGCCAGTGTGCTGGCTGTTCTGGGCCTGGGCCTGAGCGCGCCGCTGGACACCAACCAGGGCTCCCTGGTGCGCCTGATGTTCGTGCATGTGCCCACCGCCTGGCTGAGTTACCTGGCCTACGGCGGCACCGGGCTGTTTGGCCTGCTGTACCTCATTCAGCGCCGCCGCCACTGGGACCGCCTGGCGATGGCCAGTGCCGAAATGGGCGTGCTGTTTACCCTGGCGACCATCGTGGGCGGCATGCTGTGGGCCAAACCCACCTGGGGTACCTACTGGGTCTGGGACGCCCGCCTGACCACCACCGCCCTGAGCCTGGTGGTCTACGGCGGCTACCTGCTGATTCGGAGCCTGATTGATGACCCCGACCGGCGCGCGCGGGTCTCGGCGGTGGTGGGCATCGTGGGCACGCTGTACGTGCCTGTCAATTACATGGCCGTGGAGTGGTGGCGCGGCGTTCACCAGACCCAGACCCTCAAGCTGCTGGGCGGCATTCAGTGGAAGGCCGAATCGGTGTACCTGCCCACCCTGATGTTTGCGACCTTTACCTTCACACTGCTGTATGTCTATCTGCTGCGCCTGCGCGGCATTCTGGCGGCCCGTGAAGAAGCGCGCGAGGAACGTGAACTGACCCGTGACGACCTGAGCACCGCCGGGGTGGAGGTGGCCCGTGGATAAGTACAGCTGGTACGTGATCGTGACCTACGTGGCGTCGTTTGGAGTGCTGTTCGGCTACCTGCTGTGGATCTGGCTGAGGCTGCGCGCCGCCCAGGGCGAATCGGCGGCTGAGGCGCCCCGTTGACGGCGCCCCTGTCTCCCCTGCCACGTGCCCGGCAGCGCCGGCGCAGTCCCTGGCCAGCCGTGCTGGGCGTGACCGCGCTGGTGGGCCTGGTCGGCGCCATTGCCTTTAGCAACCTGAACAAGAGCCTGGAATACTTCGTGACCCCCACCGAGTACCAGCAGCAGCGCGCCGATCTGGAGGGCCGCCCGATTCGCATCGGCGGCCTGGTCCAGAACGCACAGTACGACCCGCAGACCCTCCAGCTGCGCTTTGTGGTGTCAGACGGTGGGGCCAGCTTTCCGGTGCAGTACACCGGGGCCGTCAGCGACCTGTTCAAAGACAACCAGGGCGTCGTGGTGCGCGGCCAGTTTCAGGGCGGCACCTTTCACGCCTCCGACCTGGTCGTCAAACACAGCGAGGAATACCGCGTCCCCGAAACCCAGGCCGAGCTGAAGGACATGCTCAAGACCACGCCGTGAAGGCGGCGCCCTGCCCATGCTGAACCTGATTTCGTTCTCGTCGAGTGCCGCTGGCGCCCTGGGGCAGCTGAGCCTGCTGGGCGCGCTGCTGTTCTGCCTGGCGGGCCTGGGGCTGGCGGTGCTGGGGGGCGTGTGCCGCGACGCCCGCCTGACCGAAGCCGCCCGCCGCGCCACCTGGGCGGTGTTTGCGCTCACCACACTGGGCACCCTGGTGCTGCTGGGCGCCCTGCTGCGCGACGACTTCTCGGTGCGCTACGTCGCCGAGCACTCCATGCGGGCCTCGCCCACCTGGATCAAGGTGACGGGGCTCTGGGGCGCGCTGGAAGGCAGCATTCTGCTGTGGGCGTGGCTGCTGGCTGGCTTTACCTTCATCCTCAGCCTGACGCTGCGGCGCGACGCCCTGCGGCCCTGGGCGCTGGCCACCATGTTTGTCAGCCTGCTGTTTTTCGTGGGCGTGTGCGCCACCGTGGCCTCGCCTTTCACGCCACTGGCCGCTGTGCCAACCGACGGGCGCGGCCCCAACCCGGCGCTGCAAAACCACTGGATGATGGCCGTTCACCCGGTGCTGCTGTACCTGGGCTTCGTGGGCCTGAGCGTGCCGTTTGCCTACGCGGTGGCGGCTCTGGTGACGGGCCGCCTGTCCGACCACTGGGTCGTGGTCACGCGGCGCTGGACGCTGGTGGCCTGGACCTTCCTGACAGCCGCGATTGTGGCCGGCGGCTGGTGGAGTTACGAAACGCTGGGCTGGGGCGGCTACTGGGCCTGGGACCCGGTGGAAAACGCCTCTTTTATTCCCTGGCTGCTGACCACCGCCTTCCTGCACTCCATTCAGATTCAGGAACGCCGGGGCCTGATGCGCTCGTGGAACGTGTGGCTGATTGTCCTGGCCTACGCCAGCACGGTGCTGGGCACTTTCCTCAACCGCAGCGGGATTGTGCAGAGCGTGCACGCCTTTGCGGGCGGGCCGGTGGGGCCCGTGTTCCTGGGCTTTCTGGCCCTGCTGCTGGTGCTGGGGACCCTGCTGGCCGCGTGGCGCGCGCCGCACCTGCGCGACGAGGCCGAGTTGCCCGGCGTGCTCAGCCGCGAAGGGGCCTTCCTGGCGGGCAACTGGCTGTTCGTGGTGTTTGCGGTGATGGTGCTGGTGGGGACGCTGTTTCCCACCTTCGTGGAAGCTGCGCAGGGCCGCCGGGACGCCAGCGTGGGCCCTGCTTTTTACAACGCCTTCGCCATTCCGCTGGGCCTGGGGCTGCTTCTGCTCATGGGCGTGGGCCCGCTGCTGCCCTGGCGCCGCGCCGATGGGCAAGGCCTGTGGCGGGCGCTACGGCCGCTGCTGGCCGCCGGCCTGGGGGCCGCTGCCCTGGCCTTTGCCCTGGGTGTGCGCCACCCCGGCGTGCTCACGACCCTGGCCCTGAGCGCCTATAACCTGCTGGGCCTGGGGCTACTGACGGTGCGCGCGGCGCGGCAGGCGGGCGGCCTGGCCCACACCCTGCGCGCCCAGCCCCGGCGCTACGGCGCCTACCTGGCCCACATTGGCCTCGTGGTGGTCGCGCTGGGCCTGGCTTACAGCGGCACCTACCGCCGCGACGCCCAGGCGACCCTGAACCTGAACCGGCCTGTGCCCCTGCTGGCCGAACGCCTGGAACTGACCGGCCTGACCACCGAAACCCGTTCGGATGGCCGCTCGGTGGTGGCCCGCGTCCGGATCGACGGCCAGCCCTACCGCGCCCGCCTGAACACCTACGTTCAGGGAGGCAACACGCCCTTTCCCGCGCCAGCGGTGCGCTATAGCCTGACCGGCGACACCTATCTGGTGGTCACCGCCGCCGACCCAGGGGGCCAGTGGGCCAGCGTGCGCCTGATTGAAAGCCCGCTGGTGTCGTGGCTGTGGTGGGGCACCCTGCTGATCTGCCTGGGGGCCAGTGTCACGCTGGTCAACCCTGTTCGCGCCGCTCGCCCAGCGGCGGCTCGCCTGGCCCCGGCCACCGACTGAGACGGCGGGCGGCGAGATGACCGTACAGTCAGAAGATCATCGCCTGCGCCGCCACCTCACCCTTCTCTGCTTCTCCTACTCACTCTGCTCCACAGCTTTCCAAGTCCGCTCGGATTCCATCCAGCAGCACGCTGGATTCAACCAGAGTCCACATGAAGGATGACTGACATGACCCAGCCTCCGCCTCCACCCGCCGCGCCGGCCTGGCGCCGCTTCGTGCCCCCCCTGATCGCCTTTGCGCTGGTGGCGGCGCTGGCCGCCGCGCTGCTCAGCCCGGCGCGTCACGCCACCACGGGCGGCCCCCTGGTGGGGAAACCCGCGCCCGCCTTTGCCCTGCGAAGCCTGGAGGGCGCAGAAGTCAGCCTGGCCAGCCTCAGGGGCCGTCCCGTCGTCCTGAATTTCTGGGCCTCGTGGTGCGGCCCCTGCCGCGAGGAAGCACCGCTGCTGCGCGAACTGAGCGAGCGGCAGAGCAGTGGCGCGGGCCTGACCGTCGTGGGCATCCTGTACAACGAGACCAACGAGCAAAATGCCCGTGACTTCATCCGCGAATACGCGCTGGCCTACCCCAACCTGAAAGACCCCAGCACTGCCGTAGGGCTGGACTACGGCCTGATTGGCATTCCTGAAACCGTGTTCATCGACGCCAGTGGCGTGGTAAAGCACTTTGACCGGGGCGGCCTGACCCGCGACAAGCTGAACGCTGGCCTCAGCGCCATCGGAGTGCCGGGGCTGTGACCGCGGCGGCCAACTCCAGTGAGGGGCCAAAAAACACCCCTCAATTCCGCTTTCGACGCTGTGTGTTACCGCCACTCACTCCGTTTGATCCAGAGTGGTTAAGGGTACCGGCCTCCACCACTCTGGGGTCTGGGATTCCGCTGTGAGGCCCATACGCCTCACTCTGCTGACCCTGGGCTTGCTGGGCGGGGCCAGCGCAGCCCCCATCCTGACCCCGGCGCAGGAGGCGCGCGCCGCCGCCATTCAGAAAAATCTGCGCTGTCCGCTGTGCGACACCGGCGAGTCCATCGCCGACTCACGCGCCGACATCAGCGCGACTATGCGCGCGGCGGTGCGGCAGCAGGTGGCGGCTGGGCGAGGTGACGGCGACATCTACCTGTTCTTTACCCAGCGTTACGGCAACTTCGTGTTGCTGGACCCGCCCAAGAGTGGGCGCAACCTGTGGCTGTGGGGCACCCCTCTGGCGGCGCTCGCGGCCGGCGGCGCCCTGCTGTGGGTCCGGTTTCGCCGGGGACCGGCCACCAGCGCGACCCCGGACGCCGCCGAGCAGCCCGACGACGCCTTTGACTCCTACCTGGCCCAGGTGCAGCGCGACACCGGCCAGGGGCGGAAGACGCCGTGACTGCGGCGGCGCTGCTGAGCCTCAGCATTCTGGCGCTGGCCCTGATGGTCTGCCTGTGGCTGGTCACCGAGCCTCTGCGCGCCGGCGCCCCCAGCGACCCAGACGCCCCGGCACGCGAGGGACTAGAGGCCGAGCGGGACCGCCTGTACACCGAGCTGGCCACCCTGACTGACGAGCGCCGCCGCCCCGACCTGGAGCGCCGGGCCGCCCTGACCCTGCGGGCGCTAGACGCGCTGCCCCCCGCTCCCCGCCCGGAGCGAGGCGGCGATGGTCGCCGGGGGCGGCAGTGGGCGCTGACCGCCCTGGGACTGTCGGCCCTGCTGGTGGGCGCCGGCGCGGTGACCTTTGTGCCGCGCTGGCAACTGGCGGCCCTGCCCGCCGGTGAGGCCGCCAACGTGCAGGCGGTGCTGAACCTGCCGGCCCTCAGGGCACGCGCCGAACGGACCCGCACCGCGCCTGACTACCTGGCCTGGGGCCGGGCGGCCTTTGACACCTCAGCCTATGACCAGGCGGTCAGTGCCTACGGCAACACCCTGAAACTCAATCCCCGCCAGCCTGAAGCGCTGCGCCGCCTGGGCATTTTGCTGCTCACACGCGGCGAGCAGGGCGGGGCGGCGCCCAGCGCAGGCGACGCGGCCCAGGCCGCGCTCCTCATCCGCACCGCCGCGCAACTGGCGCCCCAGGAACCCGAGTCGCAGCTGCTGCTGGGCTTTGCCCTGGCCCGCTTCGGTCAGGACCAAGAGGCTCTGCGTGCGCTGGAGCGCTACCGCACCCTGGACCCCCAGGGCCGCGACGCCGACGAGCTCATCAGCGCCATCCGTGCCCGCCAGACCGACAGCGATCCTGGCCTGCGTGTGTACGCGGCCAACTGCGCGTCGTGCCACGGACCAGCGGGCGGCGGCGGCATCGGCCCCAGCCTGCGCGAGTCGGTCCTGAGCCGGGACGCCCTGCGGCAAGTCACCGTGCAGGGCAAGGGCGCCATGCCAGGCTTTCCCCAGATAAGGGGCCAGGACCTAGAGGCGCTGCTGGACCTGCTGGAAGGCTGGCAGCCGGGCAAGGCCGCCGCTCCGTGAAGGCCCGCCGCGCGCCCCTGACCCGGCGGGCGCTGCTGGAACGCTGGTGGCTGCTGCCCGTGGCCGGCACGGCAGGCGCCTTTGGATACATGGGCTGGTACGCCGCGCGCGTCACGCTGGGCAAGCGCGGTGTGGGGCCAACTGAGTTTCAGGCCGGGCCGCCCCTGCGCCTGGCCGCGCTGGACCGCCTGGGCGTCCCCTGGGCCGAACACACCTTCTCCTATGCTGGTCGGCCCTGCACGCTGCTGCGGGTGCCGCGCCCCGTTGAGGGTGGCCTGAGTGCGCCGGGCGGCGTCCATCTGGCGGCCTTTTCGCGGGTCTGCACGCACCTGGGCTGTCAGGTCAATCTGGTGCGCGACCCAGAGGTGCTGGCCTTCGCCTTCAACTACCGCCCGCCCGATGGTCAGCCGCAGCTGGGGTGCCGCTGTCACTACAGTGTGTTTTCGCCCCTGCAAGCTGGACAGGCCGTGTTCGGCAAGGCCAATGGCCCGCTGCCGCGCGTGCGCCTGGAACTGCGCGGGGCAGAGGTCTGGGCCACCGGCATCGAACCGGCGCCCAGCCTGGGAGGCTAGAGACATGACGCCACTGACCTTTACCACTGGTGACCTGCGCGCCGCGTCTGGGGTGTTGCAGGCCAGCGCCGCCCAGCTTCAGGCGCGCGGCCGCCTCCTATGGCCGCCTGAAAGCCTGACCCCGGAGCGGCTGGCCCGGCACTATCCGCCCCACATATGGCGCGTGGCCTGGCGCGGCCCCCAGGCCGCCGGGACCTTCTGCCTGCTGGAGAGCGATCCCCCGTTCTGGCCTGACGACCCGCCTGGCGAGGCGCTGTATTTGCACAAGCTGGCGGTGCACCCAGAGGCGCAGGGAGGCGGCCTGGGCCCGGCGCTGCTGCGCGAGGCCGTCATCCAGACCCGCGCGGCTGGCCGCCCCTGGCTCAAGCTGGACACCGCCGCCGACCGCCCCGCGCTTCAGGCGCTCTACGAGACCTTCGGCTTTGAGCGCTGCGGACAGCGCCGCGTCTTTGAGTTCGAGGTGGTCCTGTACCGCTTGGCTGTCGTAGGGAACGCCATACACCCAGAGGATGAGTTGCCTGCCCCAGACAAGTTCGCCTGACTGTGTAGACCGGGCCAAAGCAGGGTCACGACGCTGAACTTGAATGGCAGGGCCAGCGGGCTCAGGGCAATCCCCGCCGAGCCCTCAGGCCCCTGATAGCGCTTCTCCAGGGTCGGCGATCAGGAGCGTCAGGAGCGCGTGCCGACCAACTGCGCGCCCTTGAGCAGCGCACTCTGGGCGCCGTGCAGTGTCCTGACCTGCATCTGCATGTGGGCCACGCTGGCGCGCACCAGTTCGTACTCGGCCGGGGTGGTCCAGCCGGGACGCGGAATCAGTTTCATCAGGCGCTCCAGATCATCGGCCTGGGCCAAACGCTGCACACTGTGATGGAGGGCGGCTACCTCCTCGGCCAGCGCCCTCAGGTCGTGGGGCGCGACCTGTTGCGGGTGAGCGCTACCTTTGGCAGCGGCGGTGGGTTTGGTCATGGTGGACTCCTGGGTGTGGGTGGGGAAAGGTAGGGGGCAGCGGCGGGGCAGGGGGCCGGCGCAGTGGTCTTCCCCGCAGACCACCTGGACCCTGTCCTGACGCCCATCATCAGCGGCGGCCATGACCAGCCCATGACCAGCTTCTGACAGCGGCTACCAGTTCCATTGAGGGGCCAACCGCGCCCCTCCACTCCACTTTCGCCGCTGTCTCTGACGGAGACTCACTCTGTTCGCCTCAGCGTGGTTGAGACGTATGATCCTCAACCACGCTGAGTTCCGCTGTGAGGCGCACCACGTCCTCAGGCGGGGTAGCATCGGGGGCATGTCGCTGTCGCCCCTGCCGCTAATCGTGAGTGCTGGAGAAGCCCTGACCGACCTCGTGACAGAGGGCGGGCAAGCCTGGACGGCTCATCCGGGCGGCGCCGGCTGGAATGTGGCGAGGGCCTGCGCCGCCCTGGGGGTGCCCAGCGCCTTTGCGGGCGCCGTGGGCCAGGACAACTTTGGGGATGACCTGGAACGCGCCTCGGTAGAGGCGGGGCTGGACATGCGCTTCTTGCAGCGGGTCCCGGCCCCCACCCTGATGGCGGTGGTCTACCGCGCCCACCCGCCCGCCTACCGCTTTCTGGGCGAAAACAGCGCTGACCTGCACTTTGATCCTACCCAGTTGCCGAGCGGCTGGCTGCGGGACGCCCGCTGGCTGCATGTGGGCGGCATCAGCCTCAGCCGCTGGCCCCTGGCCGATACCCTGCTGGGCCTCGTGGAAACAGCGCGCGCCGCTGGCGTGCAGATTAGCTTTGACCCCAACGCGCGCATTACGCACCGCCACCCCAATTACCCGGCGGTGTTCGAGGCGGTGGCCCGCCGCGCCAACCTGCTGAAATTCAGCGACGAGGACCTGGCCTTTTTCTTTCCCGGCCTGACCGAGGCCGATGCGCTGCAGCACTTGCGGGGGCTGAACGCCCGGGCGCCCATCGTGATCACGCGCGGCGGCGCCGGGGCCACCCTGTACCACACGGCGGGGCAGGCCACGCTGCCGGCTGTACCTGTGAAGCTGGTCGACACTGTCGGGGCCGGCGACGCCCTGTGTGCTGGGCTGCTCGTGAGCGCCACCGAACGCCCGGACGCCCTGTGGACCGAGCACCTGCACCTGGGCCTGCGCGCAGCCGCCACCGCTTGTGCCCACGCAGGAGCCTACGCCCCCACCCGCGCCGATCTGGCCGCCATGAGCTGACAACATTTGAGGGGCAGGCGGCAGGTTTGTCAGCCTTGGCAAATACGGGCCTTCCAGCCCACATGGCCCTTGGTTAAGCCGGGTTTGAAGGCTGGCCACCCCTCAGGCCACCTCTCGCTCTGCTTAGCGCTTCAAAGCAGAGAATCTTCCGCTGCTTGCACTTATGTAAATCAAGAACACCAACCCAGACCACACCGTCACTCCGATGGGCGCCGCAGTCCAGGCCCACTCGACTGACAGCCATTGTCCACCAGGGTCTGTCAAATGTCAGGCCGCCGACTCTCAGCTCACCAGGTGGGCGTCGTCGTGTTCGGCCATCATGCGCAGGAAGGCCTCCACATACTGCGGGTCAAACTGCCGCCCCGCCTGCGAACGGATCTCGCTCAGGGCGCGGTCGCGCGTCCAGGCGGGCTTGTAGGGGCGCGCGTTGGTCAGGGCGTCGAACACGTCAATCAGGGTGAACAGGCGGGCAGTGTCCGGGATGTTCTGCCCGCGCAGGCCGCTGGGGTAACCGGTGCCGTCCCAGCGTTCGTGGTGGTAACGCACCAGGTCCAGGGTCTCGGCCGGGAGAAAATGCAGGTCCTGCAACATGTCGTACCCAATGACGGTATGGGTCTGAATGACCCGGCGCTCGTCAGGGTTCAGGGGCCCGCGCTTGTGCAGCACGTCGTCAGGAATAGCCAGCTTGCCCAGGTCATGCAGGTACGCGCCCCAGCGCAGCGCCTTGACCTGATCCTCGTCCCAGCCCAGGCGGCGGGCCAGGCGCACGCTCATGCCCACCACGCGGGTGGTGTGGCCGCCGGTATCGTCGTCCCGACGTTCCAGGGCGGCGCCCAGCGACCGCAGGGTCAGGTCGTTGGCATCACGCAGGTCGCGGATGGCGTGCCACTGCCCCAGCTGTGCCCCCAGCAGGCGGGCAAAGGCGCCCACCACGCCCTTTTCATCCTCGTCAAAGGGAACCTGGGACGGGCGGGTCAGGATAATGACGCCCAGATGGTTGGACGCCCGGCCATAGACCGGGGCCACATGAAAGACGCGGCGCTGGGCCTTGTCGAGCAGCGCCAGCACCTCTTCAGCGACCCAGTGGTCTGCCTGCACACTGCGGCTGTCGTTGTCACTGGGATGAATAGGGCGCTCTAAGAAAGCGTCAAAAGCCCCCGTGGCGGCCAGAATGTGCGGTGTGCCCCGGCGGTAGGCCACGAACGCCAGGTTGGGGGCGACCTGCAACTTGTCCAGAATGCTGATGCCCGCGCGAATGATGGCCTCGGCGTCTCTAGCATCCGCCAGCCGTTCGCTGCCCGCACGCAGGGCCGCCACGGTGTTGCGCTGCCAGGTCAGTTCCCGGGCGTTGGCTTCACCACTCAGGGTCATGACGCCTAGCGTGAGCAGCGTCAACAGCGCGGCCAGCAGGTCAAAGAGCGTGGTCGCCGGGCCCGGCAGCACCAGCGCCACCACAAAGGCGGCGGCGTACCCAGCGGGCCCGGCCCAGCGCAGTGGCCCGCGCCGCCCCAGCGTCAGCGCCGTCAGCAGCAGCGCGGCGGCAATCATCAGGCCCTGCAGGTCCCGCGCGGTGGCGTAGCCCAGCAGCCCCGCCGAGGCCACCAGGAGAAGGTTCGACCAGAGGGCGGGCTGGAACACGTCAGGCAGTGTAGCACCAGGACTTAACGTCTATGAAGCATTTAACGTCCTGGGGGCGTCTTGCCCCCATCTGCGCCCGGCGCGGTTGTAGACGCATATTTTTCCTGCACAAAGACGCGCTGGGCCTGGGCCGCGCGGGCAGCGTCCTGCTCGCCTTGACGGGCAATGGACACCATGCGTTCCTCGATGACCAGCAGCGAGGCCCGCAACTCTGGTTGCTGCTGAGGCGCCGCGTGGTAGGCGTGCAGCAGCTCGGGCAGGTCAGCGCGGGCCGCCTGGCGAACGTCAAAGGCGTCGCGGGTCAGGGTGGGCAAGGCCGCCGTGGCGCGCAGGGCGCCGGCCGTGGCCTGCAAGGTGCGTTCCAGGTCGGCGCGCAGGGGCCGGGGCAGCGCACGCGCCTGCTGGTGCAGGACACGCAGGGCCTGTAAATCCTTGGCCTCTTCCGTTGGAAGTGTGGACGGCGCTGGCTGCCAGCCCATCAGCCGGCCCCGCGCCCACAGCAGCACCCCGACGGCCAGCACCAGCGTGACCCCCAAGAGCCAGCCAGCCACATCGCTGCCCGACGCCACCCCAATGGCCAGCAGCATGGCCAGTGTCCCCAGGATGGAGAGCGCCAGCACCGTCACCAGGGCCAGCACCCCCAGCCCCGCCGCGCGGCGCAGCCTCAGCCCCGACGCAGGCCGAGCCGGCGCCAGCGCCCAGGGGTCGGTCTGTGCACCCTGAACTGGCCGTAGCAGCGTGGTGGTGGCCCGCACACCCGACCGGGCCACGCGCCACACGGCTCTGGACCGCGCCGCTTTGGAAGAAGGAGGGGGGGCCATGGTACTCCTACGCGCCGCTGGGGGCGGGGGTTCCCACCTCGACCCGCAGCGCCGCAACGCGCGCCGCCAGCGCCTGCCAGGGTGCCAACTGAAAATAGGTCTGCCCCAGTGGGCTGGTGCTGGGCAATACCCAGAGTTCGGCTTCTTCCAGGGTTCCTGACTGACGGCCGTAAGGCAGCTGCCCGGTGGACACCCCCAGCACTTCTGCGGCGCCACGCTTACTCGTAAAGGCCACCAGCTGCGGGCGGTACTCGCGCAGCTTGGCCCGTAGCTCATCGGGCGCCCAGGCATCACCGGGCAGGGCGGCGTCTACCCCCGCATGCCGCTTGGCCACATCGGTCAGGCCAATGCCAAAGCGGGGCAGGCGGGCGTAGTCGTGGGGGGTCAGTTGCGTGGGGGTCAGGCCGACCTCGTGTAAGGTGCGCCAGAAACGGTTGCCGGGATTGGCGTAGTATGCCCGCGCCCGCGCACTGATGCGGCTGGGCGCCGTGCCCACCAGCACCAGCGTCAGACCCTTGTCCAGCACGTCCGGGACCAGATACTCGCCGCCGCCAGTCAGGTCCGGGGTCAGGGGCTCAGTCGTCGTCGTACCGCTCCTCCTTGAAGGGGTCGCCGCGCATGTGATACCCGTTGCGCTCCCAGAATCCCGGCTGGTCGTGGTTCATAAATTCCAGCTCGGTCAGCCACTTGGCACTTTTCCAGAAGTACAGGTGCGGCACCACCAGCCGCAGCGGGCCGCCGTGCTCAGCGTCCAGCGGCTGGCCGTCGAAGGTGTGGGCCAGCAGGTTCTCGGGCCGCACGAAATCCTCCAGCGAGAGGTTGGTGGTGTAGCCTCCCACCGAATGCTGCATCACGTGCGTGGCGCCGGGCTTCAGGCGCAGGTGATCCATCAGGTCCGTGACCCGCACGCCGGTCCAGGTGGTGTCCAGCTTGCTCCAGTGGGTGACACAGTGAATGTCATAGGTCAGGGTGGTCTGGGGCAGCGTCAGCAGGTCGGCCCAGGTCAGGGTCTGCTCCTCGGCCAGCCCAGTGATTCTGACCACCACGTCCTGCGGGGCGTACCGCTGCGTGGGACCGTAGGTCAGCACCGGAAACCGGGTGGTCAGACTCTGGCCCGGCGGCACACGGCCTCCCATATCATCGGCCGGCTTCTTGAAAAATTTGCCCAGCATGGCCCCTATTCAAGCCTGCGGGCCGCCGCCCAACCTGGACGCAGAGCACGTTTGGCCCGGAGCATGAAGTTTTTCGGTAGAGCGGGCGCAGCGGAGGCGCCGATCACACAAGGCTGACTGGCTTTGGTGTACGCTGGACACCAGCAGACCGGGGCCTTTTCTTGCTCCCCGGCAGCCTTGGCACCCCGCCTGCTTCTGACCCGTCTGTGCACGGATCACCCAGGAGTTGCCCATGTCCACCACCGACCAGGCCCGGCACGAAGTCGAGCGCGCCCGCTTTCTGAGCGACGTACGCGACATTCTGGCCCGGCTGCGCCGCCAGCCCAACGAGCTGCTGCCCTTTGACTGGGTGCGGCACCTGGCCCCCGACGGCGAGTATCCGCGCGGCCTGCAAACCATTGAAGTGGACCACATCATCGGGTCCGTGGACCGCTACCGCGAGTTTGACCGTCAGTATCTGCCCCGGGAGCGGCACCTCGACGAACGCTGGATTGGTGTCCGGGCCGCGCAGCTTCAGGGCAAGGAACTGCCGCCCATTCAGGTGTATCAGGTCGGTGGGCTGTACTTCGTCAAGGACGGCAACCACCGCGTCTCGGTGGCGCGGCGCCAGGGCCAGAAATACATTGATGCCCACGTGATCGAGCTGCACGTTACGGTGCCGCCCGAAGAAGGCGACACCCTCAAGGACCTGATTATCAAGGGGGAGTACGCGCAGTTCCTGAAAGCCACCAACCTGGACCGGGTGGTGCCGGGCCACCACGAACTGCTGTTCACCACACCGGGCCGCTACGAAAAGCTGCTGGACCACATCCGCACGCGCCAGTATTTTCTGGACCGTAAGCCGGGGCGCGCAGGCCTGCCGCCCGTCACCTGGGAAGAGGCCGTGGAAAGCTGGTACCGCCGAATGTACTGCCGGATTGTGGAGAACATCGGCAAGCATGACGTGATGGCGCGCTTTCCAGGCCGCACCGAGGCTGACCTGTACCTGTGGATTATGGATCACCGCTATTTCCTGACACAGGAAGAGGGGCGCGACGTGGGCAGCGAACAGGCCACGGTGGATTTCCGCGCCGAGCACTCCCCCCCGGCCTACCGGCGCCTGCGCCAGCGGGTGCGCCTGCTGCTGCGGGGAAAACTGGGCCCAGCGGTGTAGGAGGTTGTGGGGTGTAGGTCGTAGGTTGTGGGAAACAACCTGGGTGCTGTTCCCACAACCTCCAACCCACCTCCTACACCCTTCTCAGCACGTACTCCACCAGCGTGCCTACACCCCAGCCGGTCGCCACCTCTTCGCGGGTGGCATTGCCCGCAATATCCAGGTGGGCCCAGGGGCGCGTCACGAACTGCTGAAGGAACAGCGCGGCCTTGATGCTGGCGCCTGCCGGGACCATATCGCTGTTTCTGAGGTCAGCCACAGTGTTTTTCTGGTAGCCCTTCAGGTAGGGCTGGTGCAGAGGCAGTTCCCAGACGTATTCGCCCGCCGCGTCGGCCGCCGTCTTGAGGCGGCTGGTCAGGGCGGCGTCGCTGCTGAACAGGCCCGCGATGTCACTGCCCAGGGCGCTGACCTTCACGCCGGTCAGGGTGGCGAGGTCAATCAGTTCAGTGGCGCCTTCCTCGCAGGCCACGGTCAGGGTGTCGGCCAGCACCAGGCGGCCCTCGGCGTCGGTGTTCGTGACCTCAACGTGCAGGCCGTTGGCAGCGCGGTAGATATCGCCGGGCCGCATGGCCTGGGGCCCGACCATGTTTTCGGCGGCAGCGATGTAGGCCCGGACCTCTACCCCTTCAGGGACGTGCGCGCGCAACTCGCCCAGGGCGCGCATGGCGCCCAGCACGGCCGCCGCGCCGCCCATGTCGTTTTTCATGCCGTTCATGCCGGCCGCCGGCTTGATGGAATAACCGCCAGTGTCAAAGGTAATACCCTTGCCCACCAGCGCCAGCACCGTGCGGGCCTCGCCGCGAGCCGGTAGGGTCACGCGGATCAGGCGGGGGCCGGTGACGCTGCCGGCGGCCACGGCGGCCAGTAGACCCATCCCGCGCGCCTCAATATCGTCGCCGTCCCAGACATCCACGTCCAGCCCCAGGGCTTCCAAGGTGCAGGCCTCGCGCGCCAGGGTGGCCGGGTTCAGGACGTTGGCGGGAGCGCTCGTCAGCTCGCGGGCGAAGGTCAGACCCGCGCTCAGGGCGTTGATGCGGGCGTGGTCGCCTTCGGTCAGGCCCTCGACCAGCAGCGCTGGGGCAGAAGCCGACGCCTGACGGTAACGGCCTTCCCGCCAGCCCTCGGCCAAGGCGGCGGCGGCCAGAGCCGCGCCATGCTCGCTGGCCGGCACCTGTACCGAGGCCGCCCGGAGGTCGCGCGCGGTTCTGGCCAGCGCGGCGCCCAGCTCACGGGCCTCAGCGGCGCTGGTGGGGCGCAGGGCGGCGGCTTCATCTCCGGTGCCACTGCGCGACAGCAGCCGCACCTCGCCAGATTTGAGGCCACGGGTCAGGCGCTCCGGATGCTCGGGGGCGGCAAACACCAGCGAGAGGTCCACCTGTTCCAGCCTATTTACAAGGGGCATGGGCGGAGTAAAGCACGCCTGGGCTGGGACTGTTCAGACGGGCCAGACAGAGGCGGCACACGCCACTCGTCCTCATTCCTTCTGACTCACGCCCGGCTCCCTGAGTCTCCTCTCGCCCTACAGCCCATCCTCAGCGCCCCGTATACTGCCCCTTACTGTGAACGGCTCCATTCAAATCACCGAGGCGGCGCTGGCCTCGCTTATCGGCCTGACCGCCCATGAAGTGCCGGGCGTGGTCGGCATGGCCCCCGCCAATCTCAAAGAAGGCCTCAGCCGCGTGCTGGGCCGCGCGCAGGTCAGTGACGGCGTGGTCATCGGCAAGGACGGCGCACGCTACACAGCTGACCTGTACGTCGTCGTGGCCTACGGCGTCAGCATTCCCACCGTGGCGCGCAACATTGCCGAGCGCGTGGAGCACACCGTCAAAACCCAGGCCGGCGTGGAGCTTGCCGCTATCCGCGTGCATGCCGTGGGGGTGCAGCGTGTCTGAAGCCCACCGCCACCTGAACCCAGCCGACCTGGCCCGCATGCTGCGCTACGCCACCGACTGGCTGGGCGTCTACCGCGAACAGGTCAATGCCCTGAACGTGTATCCGGTTCCCGACGGCGACACCGGCACCAACATGCACCTGACCATGCAGTCGGTGCGCCGCGAACTGGACACCTGCGAGGAAACCAGCATGCCGCAGGTCGCCCGCGCCATCAGTTACGGCGCGCTGCTGGGCGCGCGCGGCAACAGCGGCGTGATTCTGTCGCAGCTGCTCAAGGGCTTTGCCGAGGTCATCAAGGACCAGAAGGTGGTGGACGCCCCCACGCTGGCCCGCGCTTTTCAGGCCGCCCAGCGGGTGGGCTACGGCGCGGTCATGAAGCCCGTGGAAGGCACCATCCTGACCGTGGCGCGCGGCGTGGCTGAGGGCGCACGCGGCGACGACATCGAAACCGTGCTGGAGCAGGCGCTCTTTAAGGGTCAGGAACTGCTGGATCAGACCCCCGAGATGCTGCCGGCCCTGAAACAGGCCGGCGTGATTGACAGCGGCGGCCAGGGCTACCTGTACATCGTGCAGGGGATGCTGGCGCAGCTGCGCGGCGAGGCGCTGCCCCCGGCCCCCGACATCACCTCGTATGCCCAGGAGCAGTTCGAGAACGAGGAGTTCGGCTTCTGCACCGAATTCCTGATGAGCGAGGCCACCAAGCCTATTGAGGAGATCCGCGAATTGGTGACGCCGTTTGGCGACAGCCTGCTGGTGGTGGGCGCTGAAGGCTACGTCAAGGGCCACATCCACACCAACGAGCCGGACCAGCTGCTGGCGACGGTCGGCCGCTACGGCAAGATGCTGAAAACCAAGGTCGAGGACATGAGCGAGCAGCACACCGAGATCCTGGGCATGGCGGGGTCAGCCGCGCGCGCCGAGGAAGAGGTGCCGGCCAGTGGCCTAGTGGCGGTGGCCAGCGGCTACGGCCTGGTCAAGCTGTTCCGCAGCCTGGGGGCGCGCATCGTCTCTGGTGGGCAGACCGCCAACCCTAGTGTGCAAGACATTGTGGACGCGGTGCGCTCGGTGAGTGCCGAACGAGTCGTCATTCTGCCCAACAACAAGAATGTCCTGATGGCCGCCGAGAAGGCGATGGAACTGATGGAAGGCCGCGCCGTCGTAGTACCCACCCGCACGCTGGGACAGGGGATGGGCGCAGCGCTGAACTTCAGTCCCGACACGCCCGCCGAGGACCTGAAAGAGGCCATGACCGAGGCCGCCGGGGCCGTCACCACCCTGGAAGTCACACGCGCCAGCCGGACCACGAACATCACCGTGAAAGATGGCCGCACCCTGGACATCAAAGAAGGCGACGTGATCGGCCTGATGGACGACGAACTGGTGCAGAGCGGCGGCAGCCCAGACGACAGTGTGCTGGAGATGTTGGGCCGCCACTACGAAGGCCAGGAAATCATTACTGTCTTCGGTGGCCCGCAGAAAACCCAGGACGACCTGGACGCCCTGGCCGACCGAATTGGCGCCGCGCACGCCGGTGCCGAGATCGAGACCCACCTGGGCGGCCCCGACCTGTACGACTATCTGGTCACGCTGGAATAACGGGCAGAGCGCAGAAGGCCGGGGCACATACGCCCCGGCCTTCGCGCTTTGGCTTAGTGCCGGGGTGCGCCGAACGGCGAATGTGGCGCGCGCCGCCTGGCCTCTACACTTGCCCACATGCCCGCAGACCGGGCCGAAGGCGCAGGGTTACCTGTCAACGTCCCCTACGCCGCTCACTTGCCCGGTCTGCCTGCACCTCATCAGCGCTTGAATACGCCTGAGATTTGCTCAGAACCCGCCCGTTCAATTCTGGTTAGGTGAACCATTTCTCTGGGTGGGCCGAAGGTCGTGAGTTCTCCCTTTCCAGGAAATCCCCTCACGGCTCTGCCTTGTCCACCCCCTATCACGCAGGTTTCTTCTAGTCAGCAAGATGCCCGGCAACCGCCGGGAGACGGCGGTGTAATTCCGACCACCCTGCTCCACGGGACTTCACGTCCCTTTTGCACACCCTTGCCCAGTCTGTGGGCCGAAGCACAAGGGTTCTCTTCCCGACCGCTCCGGCCCCCACGAGGTCTCCCTATGCTCCGGTATCCCAACTTGGTAGAGGACCACGGCTCAGAACCGTGTCAGTGCTGGTTCAAATCCAGCTCGGAGCACCAGCCCCTCGCAGGGCAGCGCCTGATGGGTATCACGGCCCCGCAGCTTTCCACACCCCGTTTGGGCCGCAGCTTGAGGATGAGTGGTGTTCCTGGTCGGAATCCAGATACCCAACCTGCCAGCCGGAGACGAAAGTTTCGTTCCCCACAGTCAGGTAGCGTAGATCATTCGCCGCGCAGAGTTGGCAATGTTTTGCCTTCAGGTCAGTCTAGATCCACCCATTCTTGAACATGCAGCGGGTATCTCAGTTGGCAGAGCCATTGGCACCAGCTTTCACACCTATTTGTCCACCTCTGGGCCGCTGTGAAAGGTTACCTCTTCATCAATAGGTCGCGGGTTCGACTCCCGCCCCGCTGCACCCCTTCTTCGCAACATCACCGTGGGGACGGTGGTGGAACTGGTAGACACGAACGTTTGCTTCCTCTGGGAAGCTTTGCCTTGGCACCACCTTGCCCGTTTTCCGGGCCGACCGCGAAGGCTTATAGGGAACATTTTCCTGCGGGTTCAAATCCTGCCCGTCCCCAACCCCTTTTTTTGGAACGGTAGCTCAGTGGGTAGAGCACTTGCCAGCGCCGCACCTTGCCCTCTAGGGCCGATGGCACCTGGCTTATCGACTGTTAATCGAGAGGTCGTGGGTTCGACTCCCACCCGTTCCACCTCACATGAACCGGTGGCTCAGATGGCAGAGCGGCTGATTAAAGCTCAGCAGGCGTAGGTTCGATTCCTGCCCGGTTCACCACCCAGGCGATGAGCGCCGGGTTCGCCGCTGGCGCATATCCAGCACCCATCTCCCCTGCCCCCACGAAGGAGGGCCGATTCCCATGAAGAACCTGCTGAACGCGATCACCCCTGCCCGCCGCCCCCAGACTGAACAACTTGACCCGCGCCAGGTGAAGAACAACGCTGGTGGGTTCGTTTACGGCCTGAGCGACGAGGCCCGGCTGACGCGCTTTCTGATCCTGGGAACAGAGGGAGGCACCTTCTACACTGCAGAACGGGCCCACACCGTTCAGGCTACTGAGTTCGTGAAGACCTTCGTGCAGGTGGACGCTGCGGCGGCCCTGCGCGTGACGTTAGACGTGGTACGCGCTGGCCGGGCGCCCAAGACAGACCCTGCACTACTGGTGCTGGCGCTGATCGCCAAGACGGCACCGGGCGCTGCCGACCGCCAAGCCGCCTGGGCCGCGCTGCCCGAGGTCGCCCGCACCGGCACTATGCTGCTGCACTTTCTGGCGTTTGCGGACGCTCTGGGCGGTTGGGGCCGTCTGACCCGCCGGGGCGTGGCGAACGTTTACGAGACCGCCGATGTGAGCAAGCTGGCCCTGTGGGCGGTGAAGTACAAGAGCCGCGACGGCTGGAGCCAGCGCGACGCCCTGCGCAAGAGCCACCCCAAGACAGTGGATGCCGAGCGCAACGCGGTGCTGAAGTTCATGGCCGGCGGCGCGCTGCCCGAGCTGGGCGCCGATGTGAGTGCGCCCGCCCTGCGCGTGATTGAAGGCCACCTGCTGGCGGCCAGTGCCACGACCGACCGGGCCGCCGCCACACTGATGCAAGGCTACAGCCTACCCATTGAAGCGGTGCCTACACATCTGCGCGGCGCCGAGGTCTACCGCGCGGCGATGCAGACCAACGGCCTGACCTGGCTGCTGCGCAACCTCGGCAACCTGGGCCGCGTGGGCGTCCTGACAGTGAATGACCGTGACACCGTGCAGAGTGTGGTCGAGCTTCTGACCAACCTCGAAGCTCTAAAACGCGGGCGCATTCACCCGCTGGATGTGTTGAAGGCCCGTCTGGTCTACGCCCAGGGACGCGGCGTGAAAGGCAAGGGCGAATGGCTGCCGGTGCCGAGCGTGGTGGACGCACTGGAAGACGCCTTTCACCGGGCCTTCGGCAATGTGCAGGCGGCGGGCACACAGCACCTGCTGGCACTGGATGTCTCGGGGTCCATGACCTGCGGGCAGGTAGGCGGTGTCCCTGGCCTAAGCCCCAACATGGCCGCCGCCGCCATGAGCCTGGTGGCCCTGCGCACCGAGCCGAGCGCCCTGACGATGGGTTTTGCTGGGCAGTTCCGGCCCCTGAACATCACGGCGCGCGACACGCTGGAAGCGGCCATGCGTAAGGCCCAGAGCGCCAGCTTTGGCCCCACTGACTGCGCCCAGCCCATGCTGTGGGCCGCCCAACAGAAGCTCCAGGTGGACACCTTCGTGGTCTACACCGACAACGAAACCTGGGCTGGAGCGGTTCACCCGACCGCCGCACTGGACCGCTACCGTCAGAAGATGGGCATCGGCGCGCGCCTGATCGTGGTCGGCCTGACCGCCACCGGGTTTACCATCGCGGACCCCAACCGCACCGACATGCTAGACGTGGTGGGCTTCGATTCGGCAGCGCCGGGCGTGATGGCGGACTTCGCGCGGGGAGCGTTGTAAGGCGCAGAGCGGCCAGAGCAAAAGGCCGATGGCCGGGGCATGAAAGCCCCGGCCACCTTTTGTGTTCTTGCCGGATTAGGGCAGAACGACGATGCGGCCCTTGACGGTGTTCGTCAGGCTGGGGCCTTTGAGCTTCAGGTAGTTGCTCAGCACGTCGGTGTCGGCCACGCCGGGCAACTGCACGACATTGGTCGCGCTCTTGAACGCCGCGAAGTTGTCGCCACCTGCCGCCAGGAAGTTATTCGTGGCAATGCGGTAGGTGCCGGTGGCGCTGATGGCGGTGCCGTTGAGTTTGATGCTGGCAATGTCGATCTTGCTGCCGGCCGCAGCGCTCTGGCTGTAGCTGTAGGTAAAGCCTTCAGACACTTGCAGCAGCTTTACATTAGGCGCCACGTTGCCACCCGAGAACTGCTGCTCCAGCAGCTCGTCAAGCTGAGCGCCGGTGAGGGTCAGGACAGTAGTGGTATTACCGAACGGGTTGACAGCGAACACGTCCCCGAAGTTGACCGCATTGCCCGGCTTGACCTGAAGGGCGTCGGGCAGGTCGGCACGGATACCGCCAGGATTCATGATGCCGATCACGGCGCCCTGACCTTTACCGGTTTCCAGCAGCGCGTCAGCAATCACGTCGCCCAGGGCTGACTCGGTGTTACGGGCGTTGGCAATGCCGCGCTGAATCTGGGGCGAGCCAAGGCGCGCAATCTCGACGCTGCTGATCGCAGCCACTTTGCTCTTGGCCGTGGTCACAATCTGCGTCTGTGCGAAGTCAAGCTCGTTGGCGGCCTTACGGGCGTCGTAGTTCACGACGAGGTTCTGGGCCTTGACGGTCATCACCTTGTGATTGGCTTTGTCCAAGGTCAGGTCCAGGCGCTGCAGGAGGTGCCCGTACTGCTCGCCCTGAATGACGATGCGGTCTTTGCCTGCGGGGTCAGGCACCAGGCAGTTGTAGCCCTGGTGGCTGTGCCCACTGATGATCGCCGTCACAGCTGGGTCAACGCGCTTGGCAATGTCCACAATCGCACTGCCAGTGTTCAGGACTTTACAGCCGACCGTCGCGTAGGTGACGTCCTTGTTGATTTCGGCACCCTTGTCATCCTTGCGAACAATCTCGCCGCCTTCGTGAATCAGCATGATGATGGCGTCCACGTTCTGGCTCTTCAGCTCGGGGATGACAGCGTTTACAGCGTCGGCTTCGTCGCTGAATGTCAGCGTGCTCACGCCTTCGGGGCTCACAATAGTCGGCGTGGTCTTGGTGACAGCCCCCACGAACGCAATCTTGGCACCGCCCACGTTCTGCACCACGTAAGGGGCGAAGGGGCGGCCCGTCTTGCCGGATGACGCATTGTACTGCACGTTGGCGCCAATCCACTTGAAGCTCGCGCCTTTGTAGTTGGGGTCAAACTTACAGGCCTTGCCCTTATCATTGCTGTCACAGCCACCGTTTTGCATCCGCAGCAGTTCGGTCAGGCCCTGGTCGAACTCATGGTTGCCCAGCGCGCTCACCGACATGCCCAGGGCGCTGAGGGCGTACACCGCCGGCTCGTCGCGCAGCAGACCCGAGGTAATGGGGCTGGCGCCAATCAGGTCGCCGCCGCCCACAAACACTGTGTTGGGGTTGGCTTTGCGCGCCGCCGTCAGTTCAGCGCCGATGGCTTCCGTGCCGCCCGCGCTAATAGGCTTCTCTGCTCCAACTGGTGTAAAACCGGTCGGTTCCAGGTTGCCGTGAAAATCGTTCAGGCCCAGCACCGTCACATTCACCGGGTCGGGCGTCAGGGTGGTCGGGGTCGTCGTACAGGCGCTCAGGCCCAGGGCCACAGTCAACAGCAGCAGAGGCGTTTTTCTCATAAGAGGCTTTCATTGTACTCAGTTCTAAAAAGGCGGGATGAGTGTCAGGGCTGGTCTGCCAGGTTCCCCTAATGGGGGCTTTGCTAGCCTCGGGCCATGCTTGACCCCCATCAATTGCCGTTTAGCGCCGCTGTCCACCCGCAGGCCCGACCCGCACAGCACTTGACCTGGGACTCGCGCGAGGCCGGGCCAGACACCGCGTTCGTGGCCCTGCCCGGCGAGCGGATGCACGGCAACACGTTCATAGATCAGGCGCAGGCGGCAGGTGCACCGTTCATCCTGACCGACCTGGACGTGCCGGGGGCCGTGCGGGTGCCTGACGCCCAGGCGGCCCTGTTCGCCTGGGCACGCGCCGAGCGGGCGCACGCGCCGCTGGTCGTGGGCATCACCGGCAGCGCTGGTAAAACCACTGCCAAGAGTTACGCGGCGGCGGCCCTGGAGGCCCTGTTCATGCCGGTGTATAACACCATGCCCGCCATCGCCTGCTTTCTGATTGAGCACAGCCGCGCCGGGCGCCCGCTGGTGGTCGAGATGGGCATTGACCGCCCCGGCGAGATGGCCGAATTGATGGCCCTCGTGCGGCCTGACGTGGGCGTGGTGACGACCATCGGCCCAGCGCACCTGGAACAGTTGGGCAGCGTGGAGAACATCGCGCGCGAGAAGGGTGAGATTCTGGCCGGCACGCGCGGCCTGGTTGGAGCGCAGGCGGCGGCCTCTTATCCCGGCGCGCAGAGCTACGGCTTTGGCGACGTCACCTTTAGGGGAGAGAACCTCAGGATCACGCCGGAGGGCGCGCGCTTTACCTTTGCCGGGGTGCCAGTCTTTCTGCCTCATGGGGCGCCGGTGCAGGCCGAGGCCGCCGTGCTGGCGCTGGTGCTGGCCCGTGAATCGGGCGTGGCGCTGCCCGACGCAGCAGCCCGGCTGCGGGGCGTGCAGGTGCCCGGCGGGCGCTACCGGGTGCATCCGGGGCGCTTTACCGTGATTGACGATGCTTACAACGCCTCGCCCGTGGCGGTCCAGGCGGCCCTGGACGCTTTGCAGGCCCTGCCGGGGCGGCGAATCAGCGTGCTGGGCCGCATGCTGGAACTAGGCCCGACCGAGCGCGAACTGCACGCCGAAGTCGGCCAGGCGGCGCGGCAGAAGGCAGACGTGACCTACGGCGTAGGGGCGTTCGCCGCCGAGCTGGGCGAACGGGCCTTTGCCACAGTGCCCGAGCTGCTCGCCGCCCTCCTGGCGGACCTTCGGGACGGCGACACCGTGCTGGTTAAGGCCAGCCGCGGCATTTCCTGGACGCCAGAGCGCCGCGCTCAGGAAGGAGTGGGGTTGGACGTGGTGGTGCAGGCTTTGCTGCAAGCACGAGGCGACGCCTGACAGCGGCGGCCAGTTCTACCTTAGCTCTAAGGACGCCGCTCGATTCTACTTTCGCCACTGCCTCTTGTAGAGACTTACTTCGTTCGCCTCAGCATGGTTGAGGCCCATAGCCTTTAACGAATCTGAGTTGTTCTGTGAGATGCACTTCCAAAGAGAGGGCGTTGCGGGTGTCCTCACACCATCTCAAACCCCTGCGCCGCCCACGCACTGTGCTGATACCAATGGGCTCATCAGCGCCCGTCCCGACATTCATGCCCCTCAGCGGTCCGGGACAGACAATGCAGCCATGCGTGCTCTGCTGCCGTCCCTCCTTGCCCCACTGCTGCTCGCCGCCTGCGCGCCAACCCAGACGGCTTCACCGACTGGAGCGGCGCCGCCGTTCCGGGCGGCTTTCAGCGATCTGGGGGTGGCGTGGACGAGTGGGGGCCGGGCGTGCGTGGCGCGGGCGCCGTCCTTTTCGCCTGTCTGCCCGACCATACCCAGGGCCACCGATGTCGCCTGGCAGGGCGAGGACGCCTGGGCCGCTCTGCCGGGGGTAGGGGTCACCGTCACCCTGGACCGCGCCGCCCGCACGGTCAACGTGGGGCAGGTAGTGGCCCTGAGCAGCACCCGCGCCTACCGCGAAGATGGCAGCGCGGTGACCTACGGCGGTCAGCCGGCGCCCGGCGTCCTTGGCGCCCCCGAGGCCGCCCTGACCAGCCCCCAGGGCGAGGACTTTGTGTTACTGGCTGGCCGGGTGGTGCGGGTGGCGACCCAGACGGGCAGCGGGAGCGCCGCGTTTTTGACCCTGACGCCCGACAGTGTGGTCGGCGCGGCGCAGCCCCAGGTGCAGACACCCAGCGGCACCTACCACCTGACAGGCCAGCGCCTGGAACGACTGGATGCCACGGGGCGGGTGCTGGCCAGTGTGCCGCACGGCGAGGGGCGCATCGGCGTGGTGGGCGCTCAGCTGGTGACCGTGACGCCCAGCGGTCAGATCCGAGTGTTCGGCCCTGATCTTCGACTGCGCTAAACCCGCTTTATTGGCAGATCAGCAGATGTCAGGAGGGCCATTACACGCACCCAGGTCGCCCTGCGCAGCCTCAGGCTGACCAGCCTCCCCGCGCTGTCCACGACCCTCTTGCTCAAATCTGCCCAGGCTCTCATTTTGCCCACCAGGGCGGTGTTATTGGGTTTCGTACAGATGTAAGTGTTCGGTAAGCGGAATGATGGTCATATGGCCCAAGCCCATGACCCTCACGTCCTTTTTTCTGTCGCCTGCTTGCCGGCTCCCCCAGCCCCCTTCCCTCAGTCAGATGAGGGAATGCTAAAATCCGCGTGACCCTGGAGGGAGAATGTCGAGTTTCCTGAACCGCTTATTGAATCCACGGCCGAACGCGCTTGGAGTCGAAATCGGCACCAGCGCCATCAAGGTTGTGGCGCTGCGTCCCGGCTCTCCGCCTTCCCTCCAGCACGCCATCATGGTGCCGACCCCTATCGGCAGCATGCGCGACGGGCTGGTTGTCGAACCGCAAGCAGTGGCCACCGAGTTGAAAAACTTGCTGGCCCAGCACCGCATCACCACCCGGCACGCCGTCACGGCGGTGCCCAATCAGGTGGCCGTGACCCGCAACATCATGGTTCCCAAGATGGAGCGCAAGGACCTGCAAGAAGCCATCAAATGGGAGGCCGAGCGCTATATCCCCTACCCCATTGATGACGTGAGCCTGGACTTTGACCTGCTCGATGACCCCGCCAACGTCCCCGACGACGGCCAGATGGAAGTCGTCATCGCGGCGGCCCCCACCGAGGCCGTGGCCCGGCAGGTCGAGGTGCTGCGCCTGGCGGGTCTGGAACCTGTGGTGGTGGACCTCAAGAGCTTTGCCTCGCTGCGCGCCCTGCGCGGCAACCTGCTGGGCGAACACCTGACCAAAAGCACCCTGACCGGCACCAATTACACCGAGGCCGGCGAGGTCGCGCTGGTCATGGAAATCGGCGCCAGCAGCAGCGTCATCAACCTCGTGCGCGGTGAGCGTGTCCTGATGGCCCGCAACATCAATGTGTCGGCGGATGACTTCACGACTGCGCTGCAAAAGGCCTTCGACCTGGATTTCACGGCCGCCGAGGACGTGAAGCTGGGCTACGCCACGGCGACCACCCCCACCGAGGACGAGGAAGACCTGCTGAACTTCGACATGGCCCGCGAGCAGTACAGCCCGGCGCGCGTGTTCGAGGTGATTCGTCCGGTGCTGGGCGACCTGATTACCGAGATTCGCCGCAGCCTGGAGTTCTACCGCGTGCAGAGCGGCGACGTGGTCATTGACCGGACGTTCCTGGCTGGCGGCGGCGCCAAGCTGCGCGGCCTGGCCGCCGCCATCAGCGACGCGCTGGGCTTCCGGGTCGAGGTTGCTAGCCCCTGGCTGACGGTGCAGACTGACCAGGCCAACGTGGACACCGGCTACCTTCAGGCCAACGCGCCCGAATTTACCGTGCCGCTGGGGCTGGCCCTGCGGGGGGTGAACAGCCGTGGTTGAAGTCAACCTGCTGCCGCAGCAGTACCGCAAGCAGGCCGAGCCGAACGCCTGGATTCCGGGCGCCATCGGTTTGGCCGCCGTCACAGCTCTGGCCCTGATTGCCGGCGAGGTCGTGACGGGCACCCGCGCGGGTGACCTGCGCAAGCAACTGGACGCCCTGAACGGCGAAGCCGCCGCGCTGGCTCCGGCCAACGCCGAGTACGCCCAGCTGAATCAGCAGAAAACCACGCTGGAGCAGGTTACGGCCGTCTCGGAGCAGCTGCGGGCAGGCAAAACCTACTGGACCAACGACCTGGCCGCCTTTACCGCGCAGCTGCCCACTGGCGGCGGTGTGGCGCTGCAGAGCATGGCAGTCAAGGCCGTGGACGCCAACGCCCTCACGGCCCTGCAACAAACCGGCGTTTACACCGGCAAAAATGTAACCCGCGAGATTGACCTGACGGGCACCGCCAGCAGCCAGCAGGCCGTCGTGAACTTCCTGCGGACCTTCGAGAACAACCCCAACTTCGGCGTGAACTTCCGCAGCCTGCAAAGCGAAGGCGAAACCAGCAACTACACCTTTAACGCCTCGGTGGGCATCGTGCAGGCGGTGACTGCCCCCCCGGCGACAGACCCAGCGGCGCCTGCTCAGGACGGCACGGCACCGGCCCCCGCTGCGCCGGCCGGCAGCGCCGAAGGAGCAGGCAGTGTCAACTAAACTGGCCCCGCGCAACATCTTCTTGATCGTGCTGGCGGTTTGCCTGCTGGTCGGTGCGCTGTGGTATGTCATGCGCTTTCAGGCCCGCCAGACCGAGATCAGCGGCCTGCAGAGCGAACTGGACAGCGTCAATGCCCGCGTGCTGACCCTGCGCACCAACGCCGCGCGCCTGCCGGCCCTGCGCGAAGAGGTGGCCAACCTGACCACCGAGCAGCAGATCTTCCTGTCTGCCTTGCCCCAGACGGCCAATTACAACGCCGTACTGGACGAGGTGCGCCTGAACGCCAGCGCCGCCGGGGCCAAGATGAGCGGCTTTACGGTGGCCAACGGTAACGTCACGGGGTTGCCGGCTGGCGTGCGCCCCATCAGCCTGAACCTGAATGTCAGCGGGCAGTTTGGTCAGCTGTTCCGTTTCCTGCGCTCACTTGAAACCATGAGCCGCTTCAGCACCGTCACCAGCGTGAACCTGCAACTGCCGCAGGCCACCAGTTTCAACCCGACCCTGGAAAGCACCATGGGCCTGACGGTCTACACCTTTGACCCCACGCAGGCGGGCACAGGCACCGAAGGCAGCGGCGGCACCCCCGAAGCCCCAGCCGCACCCAGCACCGCGCCCGCAGGAGGCACACAGTGACGCGCGCGCCCATCAAACTCACCCGTGAAATGAAGGTGCTGCTGGGGCTGCTGCTGCTGGTGGCGGCCATCGGGCTGTGGTACATCCTGACCAGCAACCGTCAGACCGACGACACGCTGACCACCCAGCCGCCGGTCACCGATCCGGGGACCACAGTCCCCGTGACGCCCGGCACAGACCCCACCAATCCCAGCGGCCCCACCACCAGCGGCGTGGGCGGCAACGGTCAGGTGGAGGTCGAGGTGATTCCGCCCTTCCCCACGGGCGGCGAGACCCTCCTCGGCGAGACGGGCACAGACGACCTGTCTCCCGCACCGGCTGGCATCAACCCTGACACAGCGCTGTCGGCCCTGCCGGGCAACAACCCGTTCCGCCCGCTGGCGCTCGCCCCGACTGAGGGGGGAACAGGGACGGCCACCACCACGCCTCTGCCCACGGATACGGGCGTGACGGCGACCACACCTGACCCGGCGCCTGTACAGCCCATCACCAACACGGGCGGCGTGCTGGGTGTCAGCCCTGTTCCAGGAAGTGCAGGCGACACGGGCAGCAGTGATACAGGTGCTTTCCCGATTTCGCCGATTCCCGGTGGCAATGGAGAAACTTCTGTCGGCACGGGCCCAGTGGTGGTCACGCCCATCCCCACCGACGAGGTGCCAGTGGCCACTGGACCGGGCACGTCTGGCGCCAGCACCTCAGGTGGGAACAGCACTGGTTCGGCGCCTTCCACTTCAGGCGGGACAGCCACCACCCCAACGCCCACCCCGCCCCCTGCTCCGCCGATCGCTGGCGTGCGGGTCCCCACTGTGACGCGCCTGCCCTCAGGGGTGGCGGCGGTGCCAGGCACCCCCGGCGCGTCGGGTGAACAGACCACGGGCAGCGCCACCACCACAGGAGCCGTCACGGCCACGCCGACCCCCAGCACGCCCCAGGTGATTACCGACCTGGCCGCCGCACCCGCTTCGGGGACCGGCACAACCCCGGCCACGACCACAACGGCCCTGGACAGCTTTGTGCAGACGCAGGAGCTGGGCTTTAACGCGGTGGTGCTGGGCCCCGTCAACACCGCCATCTTCCGCAGTAAGGACGGCTTTGTGGTCGTGTCAGTGGGCCAGAATCTACCCGATACGCAGGTGACCGTCAGAGAAGTCACGGCCACAAGCGCCACCCTCAGCCTGGGCAACAACACGACCACACTCGAACTGGATAAAAGGTGAGCCATGACTAAACGCTTCGCATCCCTCCTGCTGACTGCCGCACTGGGCATGGCCGCCGCACAGACCACCACGCCGGCCGTTCCCGCCTCGGCTGACCCTGCCCTGTCGGGCGCCAACGTGACCATCGAGATTGGCCGCTACGGCGGGCCACTGTCCAGCTTGCTGGGCGCCCTGGCCAAGTCGGCCGGCTACGGCCTGATTCTGGACACCAATGTGGACGCCCTGGCCGCCGCCAGCGGTACGACCGACCCGGCCACGTCCGCTGCGGGCACGCCGGCTTCGACAGGAACGGCCCCGGCAGGAACAGCCACGACTGGCACAGCGACCACCACAGCCCGGCCCATCGTGTACTCCTTCCAGAACAAGCCCTTTAACGAGGTCTGGCCCCTGCTGATGGACGTGTACGGCCTGAGCTACGACGTGCTGCAACTCGGCGGCCAGCCCGTGCTACGCGTCAGCAACACGCCGATTCAGCGCACGGTGACCCTGCGCAATGCCGACGCCACCCAGGCCACGCAACAGGTCAAGCTGTTTTTTGGCACACCCACCTACAGCGAGACCCCGCAGCGCGACGCCCAGGGCAATACGGTGGGCGTGACCCGCAGCCTGGTGGACGTGAAACTGGATTCGGTCACGCTGCGCATCGTGCCGGATATTCGCAGCAACGCCGTGATTGTGCGCGGCACCAACCGTGAGGTGGCGGAAGTCACGCGCCTGCTGGCGCAGCTCGACAGCACGACAGCGACGACCACCGGCGCAACCCCTTCAGCTGAAACGCAGACCGTGCAGCGTGTCTATGCCGTGCGCGGCGCCCAGGCCGATATTACGGGCCTGCTGGCTGCGCAGTACCCAGGGCTGAAAGTCACGCCGGTGGGCCAGACTGGGCAGCTGGTGATTACGGGGCCGCAAAACCAGCTGGACGCCGCCCTGACGCTCCTGGGACAAGTCGACCGGGCCGCGCCCGCCGTCACGAGCGCCCAAATCACCCAGCGCGTCTTTACCCTGATTAACGCGAGCGCCGAGGAAGTCAAAGCGACACTGGAGGGCACGCTGGCGCGCGAGGTCACGTCAGGGGCAGGGAGCACCACACCCTCTGCCACCACAACCTCCAGTGGCACCAGCACCAGCATTTCGGTCACTTCAGCCCCAGCAGCTGGCGCAACGACCAGCACCCCCACAGCCACGCCGCAGACCAACACCGCGACCATCATTGCTGACAAACGTACCAACACCTTAATTGTGCGCGGCACAACTGAACAGGTCACCCAGATCGCCGAGCTGATTCCACAACTAGACCAGCAAGTCCCGCAAATCAACGTGCAAGTGCGTATTCAGGAAATTACTGAGCGCGCCGCCCGTAGCCTGGGTGTCAATCTGCGGGCGGGTTTTGGCGGCTTCACGGTGTCCAGCAGTGGCGGCGCTGGTCTGGCCGCGTCCTTCGACCCAACCCAGAGCCTGATTGGCTTTAACCTGGGCGCTACACTGAATACCCTGCAAACCCAGGGCCTGAGCAAGAGTGTGTATGACGGCAGCATTACCATGCAAAGCGGTCAGCGCTCGTTGGGAAGCTCGACCGAAACTCAGAACGCGTCGAGCACCGCCGCCGCCAATATCAAGAGCGGTGGGCGCCTAGAAGTGAATATTCCCGCTCAGGGGAATGGTGAAAGCATTCAAAAGCAGATTGACTACGGCGTCAATCTGGACTTCTACAGCCCCCAGGTAGCGCCCGACGGCACTATTACGCTGCGCGTGCGGGGTCAGGTCAATGCGTTGCAAACGGCCATCAATGCCACCACCCTGCCAAATCTGCTGCAGTTCACCAACAGCGAAGCCCAGACCACGCTGACCTTCAAGAGTGGCGAAACTCTACTTCTGAGTGGCTTGCTGTCGAACCGGGAATCCACCACGAACGGCGGCATCCCTTTCCTGTCCAGTCTGCCTGTGGTCGGAGCGCTCTTCGGCAACCAGACAACCTCGCGCGAACAGACGCAGCTTCTAGTGGTTATTACTGGCAACGTCGTCCGTTAAATCCCGTTGTTATCTGCGCCCCTGGCCTTAGCTGGGGGCGTTTGTTTGTGCAGGTTGGACGCCTTAAGTGCGGCGCACGCTACAGTCGGCCTCATGAGGTACCTGACCGCCGGAGAATCGCACGGGCCGCAACTGACGGCCATTCTGGAAGGGCTGCCGGCCCAGCTGCCGCTGGGCAAAGGGGACATCAACCCCTGGCTGAAAAAACGGCAGGGCGGCTACGGGCGCGGGCGGCGGATGGTCATCGAAACCGACGAGACTGAGATTCTGAGCGGTGTGCGGGCCGGACGAACCACCGGCGCGCCCATTACCCTGGCGATCACCAACAAGGACCACCGCAACTGGACCGACATCATGTCACCCGAACCCGGCGGCGAGCCGCGCAAGAAGGCCCTGACCGATGCCCGACCCGGCCACGCCGACCTCACGGGCGGTATCAAGTACCGGCACAAAGACCTGCGGGACGTCCTGGAACGGGCCAGCGCGCGTGAGACAGCGGCGCGCGTGGCGGTGGGCAGCGTGGCCCTGAAACTGCTGGCTGAACTGGGCGTGGAGGGGGCCAACTATGTCTCCAGCCTGGCGGGTATTGAGACTGGAACGCCCTTTGCCTGGGACGCCCTGGAGGCTATTGAGGACAGCGACCTGCGCACCCCTGACGAGGACGCTGCGGCCCGAATGCGGGAACGCATTGACCAGGCCAAGAAGGACGGCGACACCCTGGGCGGCATTCTGGAAGTGCGGTTCCGGGGGCTGCCGGTGGGCCTAGGCAGCTATGTCCACGCCGACCGCAAGCTGGACGGCCGCATTGCCGCCGCCTGCCTGAGCGTGCAGGCCATGAAAGGAATAGAGATCGGCCGGGCCTTCGACAACGCCCAGAAGCCGGGCAGCGGCGTGCATGATCCTATTCATTACCGGGACGGCACCTATGCCCGCGACACCAACGGCGCTGGAGGCCTGGAAGCGGGCATGACCAACGGCGAGGAACTGATTGTGCGCGTGGCCATGAAGCCTATCGCCACCCTGATGAAGCCGCTGCCCACCGTCAACGTGGTCACGCACGAAGCGTCCGACGCCGCCCGTGAACGCAGCGACACCACTGCCGTGCCCGCCGCCGGGGTCATCCTGCAGTGCGTGATTGGCTGGGTACTGGCCGAGGCCATGCTGGAGAAGTTTGGCGGCGACACCCTGCCTGAGCTGCAAGAGCGGGTCAGCGCCGCGCGCGCTTACGCCCAGGCGTACTGAGCCGGTGCTGAGCGACCCGGCGGGAGGCGCCCCGCACGACTTCCGCAGAGCGTTGGACGCGGCCCTGCGCGCTGAACTTCAGGAAGAAGAGAACCGGGCGCAGGGCACGGCAGCGCCGTTCGTGCCCCTCCAGACCGGCGGGCGTTATGACAGAGGCTTCAATCGAAGTTCAGAGGACTGCCGTACACTGTCCTCCATGTTCAGTTCCGGCCTCATCGAGCGCCCGGTGTCGTGGGTGGCGCTGGCGGGGTTCATGGGCACAGGCAAAAGTCGCATCGGCTGGGAACTGTCGCGCGCCCTGGCCCTGCATTTCGTGGACACGGACAAGCTGATTACCCGCGTGGTCGGCAAAAGCATTCCCGAAGTCTTTGCCCAGGAAGGCGAAGGCTACTTCCGCGCCTGCGAACACGAGGTCGTTCAGCGCGTAACCCGCCTGGAACACGCGGTCATCAGCCTGGGGGGCGGCACTTTCATCAACGAGGACAACCGGGGTACCCTCCTTGAACGCGGCCCTGTGGTGGTGCTGTGGGCCAGCCCTGAAACGGTCTATCAGCGCACCAAGCACAGCGACCGCCCGCTGCTGCGCGTCGAGGATCCCTTAGGTCAAATCCGCACCCTGATGGACGAGCGCGAACCCGTCTACCGCCAGGGCACCATTCATGTCCACAGCGACGGCCGCCCCAGCGAGGAAATCGTGGAAGAAATCATTGAGCGCCTGTGGGCCTGGGCCGATGTGCAGCATGCCTGGGCCAGCGGCGCCGACCTGGGGGAACGTGCGGCAGATTGAGGTCGGAGGCGGCGCGCCCTACAGGGTCACAGTGGGGGCAGGTCTCCTCGGCCAGCTGCGTGTGCCCCACCGCCATGTGGCCCTGATTCATCCCGAAGACCTGCCGCCCGCGTTTGTGGCGCAGGTGCAGGCCAGTGTGCAGCCCGTGGTCACCATTCCCGTGCCTGCCCGCGACGACTGCAAGACGCTGTCGGTGCTGGCGGGGGTACTCTCGGCGCTGGCCGCCGCCAACATCCCCCGCGACGGCGCCGTGGTGGGGCTGGGCGGCGGCGCGGCCACCGACCTGGCTGGCTTTGTGGCCGCCAGCTACCTGCGCGGCGTGGCGTTCTACACGGTACCCACGACCCTCCTGGGCATGGTAGACGCCGCAGTAGGTGGCAAAACCGGCGTGAATCTCCCTGAGGGCAAGAATCTGGTGGGGGCTTTCTGGCCACCTCAGGCGGTGTGGTGCGATACCGACACGCTGGCGACCCTGCCCAGCGCGGTGTTCCGCGAAGGCGCCGCCGAAGCTTACAAGCACGGCCTGATTGCCGACCCCTCCCTACTGGGCCGCGTGACCAGCCCGGACTTTCACGCCGGCGGCCCCACTCTGGAAGGCACCGTGGCCGACGCTATCGCCGTTAAGGCCGGGGTCGTCACGCGCGACCTAACCGAGAAGGGTGAGCGGGCCTTCCTCAACTTTGGGCACACGCTGGCCCACGCGCTAGAAGCCGTGACCGATCACGCCATCTCCCACGGCGAGGCGGTGGGGTACGGGATGCACTACGCGGCGCGGCTGTCACGCGCGCTGGGCGGCGCTGACCTGACGGGCCACACCCTGACCTTCCTACGCTGGCAGCGGCCTGCTCCCCTGCCCCCCCTGACCTATGACGACGCAGCCCCTTACATGGCGCGCGACAAGAAGGCAGATGCCGATGGTGTGCGCTTTGTCCTGCTGCGAGACCTGGCCCAGCCGTATCTGGGGCGGGTGCCTGAACCTGTGCTGCGCGCCGAGTTTGAAGGGTGGCAGGCAGAGGTACGTGGGCTACAGGCGGCCGGGCGCGCAGAGAGCTAACCAACCCCTCCTCTTCTCCTGCGTGCCGGCCCCCACTCACTGCTACCTTCTTTTCATGCTGCTCGTTCTGAACGGCCCCAACCTCAACCGCCTCGGCCTGCGTGAACCGGGGGTGTATGGCACTCACACCCTGGAAGACCTGGAACGGCAGTGTGAGGCCTGGGGCGCCGAATTGGGCGAGTCGGTGACCTGCCGTCAGAGCAACTACGAGGGCCAGCTGGTCGAGTGGGTGCAGGACGCCCAGGAGCACGGCTTTACAGGCATTGTCATCAACCCCGGCGCCCTGACGCATTACTCCTACGCCCTGCGCGATGCGATTGCCGGGCAAAGTGTGCCGGTGGTCGAGGTTCATATCAGCAACGTGGACGCGCGCGAGGAATTCCGGCATAAAAGTGTGACTGCCGCCGTGTGCCGGGGCAAAATCAGCGGCCTGGGCTTCCTGGGTTACCGGCTGGGCATGGAAGCGCTGGTGGAGGACAGAGCGTGAGATTGCCCGCTCTTGATCGTGACAGCTTTGAACTGGTGTCGGCAGAGCAGCAGCATCAGGCCTCACCCGCAACATTCTGGCTGCCACCCGAGGCAGAACGGCAGAACTTGCAGCGGGGTCAGGCGGCCAAGTTGCTGTTCGATATTCTTGTTCAAACTGAGACTGGCGCCCACGAGATCGGTACAGAACGCATGTGGGTCATCGTGGCCGGACGCACCAGCACGGGCTACATCGGAATTCTGGACTCTCAGCCGGCCTCGACTCCGCCAGATCACTACCTCGTCTTTGGTGCCGAAGTCCCTTTTCAGGCAGAGCATATCTGTGATATCGGCGCACCACCTAAGGAATACGCCGAGTGGCAACTTTCCCAGGCCCCAGAACGGCTCTGGCCCCGCCAAGAGGACTGAATACAGACTCCAACTTCATTCAGTGTCTTGCTGCATGAAATTCCAGCAGAGCGCGGCGGATACAGCGGCTCTTGCCCACACTCCCCCATTTCTGATACCTTGGCCTTTAGTGTCTTGCGCTTGGTAGAGCGCGGGGCGACCGGGAGGCACCCGGACACGCACGCACAGGTTTCTCCCCCGAAACCGCGGGGCGTGTCGCAGCCAAATCCCCCTTTGTACGGAGTTTGACGGTGAAAACCTACATCCCCAAAAATGACGAGCAGAACTGGGTCGTCGTGGACGCAGCCAACGTGCCCCTGGGCCGCCTTGCGACCCTGATCGCCAGCCGCATCCGTGGCAAGCACCGCCCCGACTTCACCCCCAACATGATTCAGGGTGACTTCGTGGTGGTCCTGAACGCCTCCCAGGTCGCGCTGACGGGCAACAAGCTGGACGGCAAGGTCTATACTCGCTACACCGGCTACCAGGGTGGCCTGAAGACCGAAACCGCCCGCCAGGCGCTGGCCAAGCACCCCGAGCGCGTCATTGAACACGCCGTGTTTGGCATGCTGCCCAAGGGCCGTCAGGGCCGCGCCATGCACAGCCGCCTGAAGGTCTACGCTGGCCAGACGCACCCCCACGCGGCTCAGAAGCCCCAGACGCTCGAGGTCAAATAATGCCGATTCAGCAACCCGAACAGTTCTACGGCACCGGCCGCCGCAAGAGCGCCGTGGCCCGCGTGTTCCTCCGCCCTGGCGAAGGCAAGATCATCGTGAACGGCAAGGAATTTCAGACCTACTTCCGTGGTCTGCTGCGCGCCGTCCACGCCCTGCAAGCCTTCCGTGAAACCGGCACCGCCGGCCGTTACGACGCCGTGATTACAGTGGCGGGCGGCGGCCCCACCGGCCAGGCCGACGCCATCAAGCTGGGCATCTCCCGCGCCCTGCTCAAGGTGAACCCCGACTTCCGCGCGCAGCTCAAGCCCAAGGGTCTGCTGACCCGCGACCCCCGCGAAGTCGAGCGCAAGAAGTACGGCCTCAAGAAGGCCCGCCGCGCGCCCCAGTTCAGCAAGCGCTAACCTTTCCCGCTTCAGCCCCCCTTCTTCGCGGAAGGGGGGCTGTCCGTTTCACTGGAGGTGAACTGCTCTTGACCCAAGCCCCCATGACTGTTCCGTCGCCCAGTTCGGCGGCCCCAGAGGGCGTCACGCTGGTCATCACTGAGCGCGTGCGCCCCTCACGGGTGGACGCCTACGAACTCTGGGCGCGGCGGGTTCATGCGCTGCTGGCCGAACACAACGGCTTTCTGGGCCTGCATGTCCTGCGTGACCCGTCCGGTCCGGTGCCCGAGTACATCACCCTGCTGCGGTTTGCCTCGCAGGAGGCACTGGACGCCTGGCGCACCAACCCGGCCTACGCGGCGGCGCTGCGAGAACTGCCTGACCTGACGGCGTCCGATGTGGATTACCGCGAGGCCCGCGGGCTGGAAGCGTGGTTTGATCGGCCCGCCAGAACCCCCGCGCCGCCCCTGTGGAAAAACGTGCTGGTGGGATTTGTGGGCGTGTACCCCTTGATTCTGCTGTTCACGTACCTCTGCGGCTTTTTCACGCGCGGCTGGCCCTGGTGGGCGGCCATCCTGCCGTCGGCCTTTCTGGCGACCCTGTTTCTGAACTGGCCGGTGCTGCCCCTGCTGTCGCGGGCGCTGCGCGTCTGGCTGTACCCCCGACAACGACCGTAAAACGTGGAGCGTGGTCAAGTTCAAGACCACGCTCCACGTTCTACAACCTACGCTCCGCCCCTCACGTCCAGGTGCCGCTCACTTCACGGACATGCAGGGTAGCGCCGTCCGCAGCCACCACGACCACCCGCGCGCCTTGCGGCGTATCCGGGCCGGTGGCCCGCCACTCGCCGTCACCCACACGGACGCGTCCAGTTCCGTTCTGAATGGCGCGGGTCACGGTCACGGTCTGCCCCACCAGCCGGTGCGACCCCTGGTTGATGCGCCCCGCCTCGGGCGAATCGGGCAGCACACGCGAGAGGTAGCGGCGGCCCAGCACCACTGCTACCACGCTCAGTACGGCGAACAGCAGCAGCTGCACCGCCACAGGCAGCGGCAACAGAAAGACCAGCAGGCCCAGCGCAAAGGCCGCCAGTGCCAGCCACACGAAGAAGATGCCAGGCGCCGCGACCTCCAGCACCAGCAGCAGGGCGCCCAGCACCCACCAGTGCCACGACTGCAGGCGCTCCCAACTTGGCAGCCAGTCCACGCCGCTTACCCCTTACGCCCGCCAAAGGCCTCGCGCGCCACCTCGGCAATCCCTTGCAGGCTGCCCAGCACGCTCGTGGCCTCCACCGGCAGAATCAGGGTTTTCTGATTGGGCGCGGTGGCCACGTCCCGCAGGGCGTCCACGTAGCGCTGCGCCACGAAGTAATTGATGGCCTGCACGTTGCCCGCCGAGATGGCATCACTGACCAGGCGGGTGGCCTCGGCTTCGGCCTGGGCGGCGCGTTCACGGGCCTCGGCTTCCAGAAAGGCGGCCTGACGGCGGCCCTCGGCCGACAGAATCTCGGCTTGCTTCTCGCCCTCGGCCTTCAGAATGGCGGCCTGACGGAAACCCTCGGCGTCCAGAATGTTGGCGCGCTTCTCGCGCTCAGCCTTCATCTGGCGGGCCATGCTGGCGACCAGGTCGGCGGGCGGCTTGATGTCCTTGACCTCAATGCGGGTGGCCTTGACCCCCCACGGCTCGGTGGCTTCATCCACGACCGTCAGTAGGCGCGCGTTGATCTGGTCGCGGTTGCTCAGCAGCTCGTCCAGGTCCATGCTGCCCATCACTGTGCGGATGTTGGTCATGGTCAGATTCAGAATCGCCAGTTCGAGGTTGCTGACCTCGTAGCTGGCCTTGGCGGCGTCCAGCACCTGATAGAACACCACGCCGTCCACGGTGACCAGCGCGTTGTCCTTGGTAATCACTTCCTGGCTGGGCACGTCCAGCACCTGCTCCATCATGTTGACCCGGCGCCCAATCCGGTCAATGTACGGGATGATGAGGTTCAGGCCCGGCTTGAGGGTGCGCTGAAACTTGCCGAACCGCTCCTGGGTCCACTGCGAGCCCTGCGGCACGCTCTTGACCCCGGCGAACAGCGTGACCAGCACCAGCAGCAACAACACACTGACAAAAATCGTAAATCCCATTCCTGGCCTCCTGTGGCTACAGGCGCTTACGCAGGTTGGGCGGGCCGGGTTCCCAGGTCAGGGTGAGGTGGCCCAGCAGCGGCAGGGAACGCCACAGCTCATAGGGAGCCTGCCCGGTCAAGTGGGCGACCAACAGGCTGATGACCGTGCCGTGCGCCACCACCGCCACGGTGTCCTGAGGATTGACCTGCATGACGGCGCTCACCGCGTTGCCGAAGCGTATTCGGGCGTCCCAGGCACTTTCCTCGCCGCTGACCACCTGCTCCGGCTGGTCAAAGAAGCGGCGCAGGTCCGCCTGAAAGTCAGCCGGGTCAGGGCGCCAGGGCGCGGTATAACGCAGCTGTTCGTGCAGACCCAGCATAGGGCGCAGGGGCACGCCCAGCACCGCCGCCAGACCCTGCGCGGTGGCCTGGGCCTTGGGCTCCATGCTGCACACGACAAGTTCGGGGCGCGGGCTCAGGGCCGCCGCGAGGGCAGGTAGGGCCACCAGCGCGTCGTCGGCTAGGCGCCAGTCGTGGGCCGGGATCTCTGGGTCCAGGTGCGGCTTGCCGTGTTTGATGAAGTGCAGGGTGCGGGGCATCCCCAGCAGGAGAGCATGCCACGGGGTCGCCGCGCCTCAGCCAGATAACAGCATCTGGCCACCCAACGGCGCCCGCTAGACTCCGGGGCAATGGCGCCGCTTCCCCCTCTCGTTTCGCTTCAGGCAGTCACCGTGCTTCAAGGTGGGCAGCCGGTCTTGCAGAACATCCATCTGGAGGTCAGATCTGGCGAGGCACTGCGGCTGTGGGGCCCCAACGGCGGCGGCAAGACCACGCTGCTGCGCCTGCTGGCCGGGCAGGTGGCCCCGGTGGCCGGCACCCGCACCTACGCCCTGGGCGGGCAGCTTCAGCGCTCGGCGGTGCAGGCGCGGCGCACCCTACGAATCGTGGGACCAGACGCCGAGGCCTTTTACCTGACCCGCGAGTGGGTGCAGACCGTGCGGGACGTGCTGCTGGCCGCCTTTGAGGGCGAGGCGCTGAACCTCTGGGCGGCGGCCCCAGAGGCGCTGACCCGCCTGGAGACCGTCGCGGCCCAGATGGGTACCGCTGCGCTGCTGGACCGCGATTTCCGTACCCTCAGCCACGGTCAGCGGCGGCGGGTGCTGCTGGCCGCCGCCCTGATGCCCTCGCCAGCGCTGTTGCTGCTGGACGAATTCACCGATGGCCTGAGCGAAGGGGCCCGCGCCGAACTGGGGCAGGTGCTGACCCGGCTCCAGGCATCGGGCGTGGCCCTCGTGCTGGCCACCCACCGCCCCGAGGAAGCCCCGCCCCTTCCCTGGCGCACGGTGCGGGTCGAAGGGGGCCAGGCGAGGGAGGAGGTGCCCAACCCAGCGCCAACCTCCGCCCACCTGTCTCTGCCATACTCCACGCCCCGCAGCCCACACCCACTTGTTCGCCTGACCAACGCCACGGTCTACCGCAACAGCCACCGCGCCCTCGGCCCGCTGAGCTGGACCTGGCAGGCGGGGCAGCACTGGCTGGTCACAGGCGAAAACGGCAGCGGCAAAAGCACCCTGGCCCGCCTGATTGCCGGCGAGTTGCACCCGGCCCTGGGCGGCCACATTGAGCGGCCCTTTCTTCCGGGCGACCTCCTGAGCCAGCGCCGCGCGCACATCGGCCTGGTCAGCGCCGAAGTGGGCATCCGCCAGCGGCGCGACTGGACCGGGCGCGAGGTGCTGGGCAGCGCCTGGAGCGGCACCGAGGGCTTTGCCCCTGACCTGACCCCGGCGCAGACGGCCGAACTGGCCCACCTGGCCCGCACCCTGGGCATCAACGACCTGCTGGACCGCCCTGCCGAAGGACTGTCGCAGGGGCAGCTGCGCCGGTTGCTGCTGGCCCGCGCGGTGCTTCACCGCCCCCGGCTGCTGCTGCTGGACGAGGGCCTGGATTTTCTGGACGCCGGGGCCAGGGCGGCGTTCTGCGCCCTGCTGCCAGACCTGGTGCGGGGCGGCACGCACCTGCTGGTGGTGGCCCACCGCGCCGGGGACGCCCTGAGTGGCCTGACCCACCGCCTTCACCTGGACGCGGGACAGGCCGCCTGGGCCGGGCCGCTGGGGTCAGATTCGGCTCACCTTCAGGCTCTACCCTGACGCTCATGAACCGCGTGCTTCTCAGCCTCGCCCTGCTGGCCACCCCCCTGTTCCCGGCCCTGGCCCAGACCGCCCCCACCACGGCGGCGCCCGCCCCCACCGAGCCCCGCACCATTGAGGCCATTACCGCCACCAGCGCCAAGGGGTACAGCATCCGCGTGCCCAGCGGCTGGACGCCCCTGAAAAATGCCCCAAACGTGGACGTGGCGTTTATCAACAAGACGGTTGGCGCCCTGCGGCCCACCGTGACGGTGGTCGTGCAGGACATTCCTGCCGACCTGAAGGCCACGCTGGCCGACATCCGCGACCTCAACGAGCGCAAGATGCCCGAGGTCGTCACCAAGCTGAAGTTCCTGGGCGAGAAGAACGTCAAGGTCAGCGGCGTGCCCGGCATCCTGTGGTCGTACAGCGGCGACGGAGAGGGCGGCGCCGTGCGCTGGACGCAGGTGTTCACCCTGAAAAACAACCGCCTGTTTACCGCCACCCTGATGCTGCCCAGCGGCACCCCCGCCGACCTGGCCGAGCAGGGCCGCGCCATTTTGACCAGCATGACGCTGAAGTAACTAGAGCCTTAGGAGTGGGCAGGAGGCAGTGGACCACTCATACGGACTCCGATTGAATCGTTTTTGCAAACGATTTAATCCGAGCGGAGCGAGAACGAGCAAAACGGGTTCCGGGCGTGGAGTTTGCAAATCGGAACAGAACCGATTTGCAAACGAAACAGACGGAATCCGTATCACTCCTCCTGCTCACTCTCCTGTTCCAGCCTCTCGGCCCAGGCGTGAAGAAAGGCGCCCAGGTCCTCCTGCCTGGGTACCTGCGCGCGGGCGTGCCGGGCCAGCAGGGGCAGGGTGCCGACCTGCACCCCATAACCAGCAATTTCCAGCATGGCCTCATCGTTGTCGCTGTCCCCAAAGGCCACCGTGCGGTCATGAGGGATGCCCAGGGCGTCGGCCATCAGGGTGAGGGCGGCCCCCTTATGAGCTCCTTCGGGCGTCACGGTCAGAAAGTGCGGGTAGGGGGCCTGCGCCCCTGTCAGGACCAGATGCGGGTGAGAGGCGCGCAGGCGTGAGGCCAGGTCGGCCACGCTGGGGTGGTAAAAACCCACCTTCAGGATGCCGGTGCGCGGCGCCTCGGCCAGCGGCCTGAACTGCCGGGCCACCATCCAGGCCTCGGGCTGGGTGCCGGACGGCAGGTCCACATACAGGGCGTGTTCCGTGAACAGCACCATGCGGGCGCCGTGCAGTTCGTGCGCCAGCACAGCTTCCAGGTCCGTCTCGGTGAACTGCGCCTCCTGGTGGAGGTGCTCGCCCACCAGCAGCCGCCCGCCGTTGTTGGTCGCCACAGCGTCGGGCTGCATGGCGTTCTGCACCTGTGCGGGTGGCAGGTCGCGCCCAGTGATAATCGCCAGCTTGACCCCCAGCGCCCGCAGCCGGGCCAGCGCCGTCACGGTGGCGGCGGGAATCTCACGCCCGGCGTCCGGAATCAGGGTGCCGTCCAGGTCAAAGGCCAGCAGCAGCGGCAGCGTGGTGGGCGCGTCGGCAGGCAGGTCCGTCACGCGCGGCAGCTTAGAGCATTTGGCTGGGGCGGCGCACCTGTTCGTCGGCAGAACCGCAGCAGCTGCACCAGGGCGGCCGGGTCAGGGACGGTCTGGTGGGCAGCAGACAGCGCCGGATGCGCCCCCACCCGCACGAACAGCCCGGCCTGAGGATGCATGGCGGCGTCGGCCGGACCGTCGCCCGCCGCCAGGATGCGCGCCTGTGACACCCCCAGGCGCCTCCTGAGTGCCTGAAGGGCGCTGCCCTTGTCGGCGCCCGGCGTCACCAGAACCAGACGGTCAGCCCGCTCGCGGAGAACCTGAGCCTGAGGGAGGGCCGCCCAGACCTCTTCCAGCGCATCCAGACGCGCCGTGTCGGGCTGCCCATGAATCAGTTTCAGGAGGCCCTGGGCCAGCGGCCAAGCAGTTTCAAAGTCGGGGTCGCTGGTGCGTAAAGAGGCCTGCCGGGTCACCAGCACCGTCTTTCCTCTATCCGGGCGCCGCTCGGCCGGGTGCAGGGCCTCTAGCTGTACTTCGGG